>NZ_JAZHFR010000023.1:0-46300 GCF_036541385.1 Comamonas sp. GCA5
CCGGGCAAAGCCGACCGGGGCGGACAGGCGCAGCTCGCCGCTGGGCTGCTGGCGTTCGGCCACTAGCTCGGCCCGGGCGCGCTGCGCGGCATCGGCCAGGGTGGCGCACTGCACGTAAAAGCGCTGGCCGGCATCGCTCAGGGCGATCTGGCGGGTGGAGCGGTGCAGCAAGGTGACGCCGGCCTGCCGCTCGAGCTGGCGGATGTGCTGGCTCACGGCCGAGGGCGTCATGCCCAGTTGCTGGGCGGCGGCCGTCATGCTGCCCGCCTGCACCACGGCGGCGAACACGGCCATGCGTTTGAGGTCTTCCATGCCGCTATTGTGAAGCTGTGCTTCAAAGTGTTGGTGCAATCTGCGTGGTTTTTGCCGGTTTCAGGCCTTTAAGCTTTAGCCATTGTTCAATTGCTAGGAGATAGCACATGCAAGTTGCTCTGATTGGTGCCACCGGTTTCGTGGGCTCGGCCCTGCTGGAAGAATTGCTGCAGCGCGGCCACGACGTGGTGGCCCTGGTGCGTGACCCCGCCAAGCTGGCACCGCGCCCGCACCTGAAGGTGGTGCAGGCCGATGTGCTGGACGCCGCCGCCGTGCGCGAGGCCGTGCGTGGCACGCAGGCCGTGCTCAGCGCGTACAACGCGGGCTGGACCAACCCGAACATCTACGAGGATTTCATGCGCGCCAGCCGTGCCACGCTGCAGGGCGTCAAGGACGCGGGCGTGTCGCGCTTTCTGGTCGTGGGCGGCGCGGGCAGCCTGTTTGTGGCGCCTGGCGTGCAACTGGTCGATACGCCGGAATTCCCCGCCCCCATCAAGGCCGGTGCCACGGCGGCCCGCGATGTGCTGACCCTGCTGCAGACCCAGGACACGGGCCTGGACTGGAGCTTCCTGAGCCCCCCCATCGGCTTCCACGGTGGCTCGGCCGCCCAGTCCCAGGGCCGCACCGGCCAGTACCGCACTGGCCAGGATGCCCCGCTGATGCAGGCCGATGGCACACCGGGCGACATCTCGGCCGCCGACCTGGCCGTGGCCCTGGTGGATGCGCTGGAGCAGCAGGCGCATGTGCGCCAGCGCTTCACCGTGGCCTATTGATGATTGCTGCCGGCCACCGCGCGGGCCGGTCCCTGTGTTTGGCGCACCGCAGCGGCCCGCACCCTGTGGCCGTGTGCGGGTGCGCGTCCCCTGTTTGAACCCATGAATCTCTCCATGATGCAACGTCGCCATTTCCTGCAAATGACCGCTGTGGGCCTGGCGGCCCCGTCGCTGGCGGTGCAGGCGGCCCAGCCGGCTGCCCTGCAGTGGACCCACTTCCCCGCCGATGAACACGGCTTCTCGCGGGCGCCCGTGCTGCTCAGCGGGGCCCGGGACGCCATCCTGGTGGACGGTGGCTTCACCCTGTCCGATGGCCGGGCCGTGGCCCAGGCCATCGCGGCGACGGGCAAGACGCTCCAGGCCATCTACATCAGCCAGAGCGATCCCGACTATTACTTTGGTCTGGCGCCCATCCGCGACGCCTTTCCCCAGGCACGGATTCTGGCGGCCTCCGAGACCATCGCGGCGATTGCGGCGAATGTCGATAAGAAGCTGGCCATCTGGGGGCCGCAGCTCAAGGACAACGGCCCGCAGACCCGCGCCGATGTGGTCTTTGCCCAGCCGTTCGATGAGTCGGTGCTGATGCTGGAAGGCCAGCGCATCGAGATCGTGGCCGCGCAGGGCCTGGCCAACCGGCGCTACCTGTGGGTGCCGTCGCTGCAGGCCATCGTGGGTGGGGTGCTGGTGTTTTCGGACCTGCATGTCTGGACGGCCGACACCCCCAGCGCTGCGGCACGCCGGGCCTGGCGTGACAACCTGGACGCCATGCTGGCGCGCCAGCCGCAACGGGTGGTGCCCGGCCACATGGGGCCCCAAGGCGTACTGGATGCCGGGGCCCTGCGCTTCACGCGGGACTATCTGCTGGCGTTCGAAGAAGCGCTGGCCCAGTCCTCCGGCAGTGCCCAGTTGATCGCCTACATGCTGCAGCGCTACCCGCACCTGCAGGGCAAGGTCTCGCTGGAAATCGGCGCCAAGGTGGCCCTGGGGGAAATGGCCTGGGGCTGAACAGGGGGTGCGCAGGCCAGCACACCCGGCGCCCGGCACAATGGCTAGACTGCGGGACCGGGCGCCTTGTGGACAAGGCCGCTACGTGTTGACCATCAAGCACCCTGCGGGGTGCGTTTTCATTTCTGTCCTGCGCATGTCTTCCCCTGTTTCCCCCGCTTCCAACCTGCGCGCCTGGCTGAGCGTGTGCGCGCTGGCCTTGGGCGCCTTCATTTTCAACACCAGCGAGTTTGTGCCGGTCGGCATGCTCGGCGACATTGGCGCCAGCTTTGGCATGCCGGCCGAGCACGTGGGCCTGATGCTGACCATCTATGCCTGGATCGTGGCCCTGGCCTCGCTGCCCTGCATGCTGCTGACGCGGCACATGGAGCGGCGCAAGCTGCTGATGGGGGTGTTCGCTGTGTTCATCGCCAGCCATGTAGTGTCGGGGCTGGCGAACAGCTTTGCCATGCTGGTTCTCAGCCGCGCGGGCGTGGCCTTCTCGCACGCGGTGTTCTGGTCGATCACGGCGGCCCTGGCGGTGCGCGTGGCCCCGCCGGGCAAAAAGGCCCAGGCCCTGGGCCTGCTGGCCACGGGCACCACGCTGGCCATGGTCATGGGCATTCCGCTGGGGCGCGTGGTGGGGGATTGGCTGGGCTGGCGCACCACCTTCTGGGCGATTGGCGCACTGGCGGTGGTCGTCATGCTGGCGCTGGCGCGCAACCTGCCGCAGCTGCCCAGTGAGAACGCAGGCTCGGCCTCCAGCATTCCGGTGCTGCTGCGCCGCCCTGCGCTGATGGCCCTGTACCTGCTGCTGGTGTGTGTGGTGACGGCGCAGTTCACGGTCTACAGCTACATCGAGCCTTTTGTGCAGGTCGTGGCAGGCCTGGACGCGCATGTGACCACGGTGGTGCTGCTGCTGTTTGGCGGCATGGGCATTGTCGGCAGCCTGCTGTTCAGTGCCTACGGCCTGCGCTTGGCGCGCAGCTTCCTGCCGCTGGCGATTGCCGGCATGGCGCTCAGCCTGGGCCTGCTGGGTCCTGCCAGCGCCCACGTGCCGCTGCTGTACGCGGTCTGCGTGGTCTGGGGCATCGCCATGATGTGCATGGCCCTGGCCATGCAGGCCAAGGTGCTGAGCCTGGCCCACGATGCCACGGACGTGGGCATGTCGCTGTTCTCGGGCATCTTCAACATCGGCATCGGCGCCGGGGCGCTGCTGGGCAGCCAGGTGAGCCTACATGCCGGCATGCAGCACATCGGCTGGGTCGGCGGTGCACTGGCCACGCTGGCGCTGGTGTGGTGTGTCTGGTCGCAGCGGCGCTGGTCGGGCAGGTCTTAATCCTTAATCCGGTCCAAGGGACCAGCGGTTGCTTTGCGTCAACTAATGAGAATTATTCTCATATAATGCGCGCACAGCCAGCCACCCCCAGGTCGTTTCGTTCTTCCGAGGTTCGCCAGCGTTTGGACATCACCAAATGAAGGAAGAGAGAACGAGCTATGACACAGTTGTGGGGAGGCCTGCGCCCAGTGGCGTGCGCGGCCATGTGGGCCGGGGTGTGTGCAGCGGCGCAGGCGGCCGAGCCGCAGTTGCCGACGACGGTGGTGACCGAGCAAGCCTCGGAGCTGTCCACCACCTATGGGGTGGAGTCCCTGAACCAGGCCGATCTGGAGCGCCAGCAAGTACTGGACATCCGCGATGCGACCCGGGACATGGTGAACGTGGAGGTGCCACGCCAGCCCAAGCGCGGCACCGGCATCTCGGGCACCACCGGGCGCGAGGGCAATACCGGGTTTGAAATCCGCGGCCTGGGTGGCAACCGGGTGCAGATGCTGATCGACGGCATTGCCCAGCCAGAGGCCGACAGTTTCATGAACAGCCACAGCTTCGGCCGCGACCATGTCGACCCGCTGACCCTGTCGGCCATCGAGGTGCACAAGGGCGTGTCGCCGGTCAGCCTGCCGGCCGGCGGGATTGCCGGGGTGGTCCATATGCGCACCCTGCTGCCGGCCGACCTGCTCAAGGACGGTAAGACCCTGGGCGGACGGGCCCTGCTGGGCTGGCGCAGCGAAAACCAGGGCCTGACCGCTGGCGCCGCGCTGGCGGGCAGGGCCTCGGCGCAATGGCAGTGGCTGCTGTCCGTCAACGGCGAGTGGAGCGATGAGATCGACAACATGGGCACCGTGGGCGGCACGGGCCTGCAGCGCACCCAGCCCAATCCGGAAGACAACCGCCGCCAGTCGGTGCTGGCCAAGCTGGTCTTCCAGCCCGATGCCGACCAGACCCATGTCCTCACGGCCGAACACCGCCGCCAGGACGTGCATGTCAACAACCTGCACGACTTTGCCAACGGCACCACCCGCAGCCACATTGACGACAACGACAGCACGCGCAGCCGGGTGTCGCTGAAGTCGGACTTCCGGGTGCGCAGCGCGGCCGCCGACCTGCTGAGCAGCTACCTGGCCTGGCAGGACAGCAGCAGCCGCCAGCAGCTGCGGCTGGACACCAGCACGGCGAATGGCATGCGTGTGCGCGACCACCATTACGACGAACGCATGCTGCAGGCCGGCGTGCAGGCGCGCAAACAGCTGGGGGTGCATGCGCTGCACTATGGGCTGGACCTGAGCCGCCTGGACAACGATTTCGACAGCCTGTCCACCGACAACGGCGTGACCACCTCGGTGCCCAAGGGGCCGGACACCCGCACCACGCGCTGGGGCGCCTTCGTGCAGGACAACATCGAGCTGGGCGCCTTCTTGGTCAAGCCGGGCCTGCGCTACGAATCGGTCGATATCGACGCCGACGCCGGCAGCATCCACATGGGGGCCTCTGGGGCCACGCCGGTGTCCAGGCGCTTCGATGCCTGGCTGCCGCAGCTGGGCACGCAGTGGAACCTGGTCGGGGGCCTGCAGCTGTATGCCAACTATGCGCGCGGCTTTCGTGCACCCACGGCGGGTGAGCTGAACAACTTCTTTGGCAATGTGACGCCGTTCTATGGCTACTACATCCTGCCGAATCCCAACCTCCAGGCGGAAACCAGCAACAACTTCGACCTGGGCCTGCGCCAGACCGAGGGCGCCTTCCAGTGGGAGGCCGCGGCGTTCTACGGGCGCTACCGCAACTTCATCGAACGCTATGCCAACGCCGGCTCGGTGGGCACCGCCCCGGTGATCAGCCTGCAACAGTCGCGCAACCAGGCGCAGGCCACGATCAAGGGCGTGGAGCTGAAGGCCAAGGCCGAGCTGGGCCAGGCCTGGGGCGGGGCCTGGCATCTGCGCGGTGGCTATGGCTACACCAAGGGCACGGGCGAGGACGGCCAGGGTCTGGAAAGCATCTCGCCCCACCAGCTGAAGCTGGGCCTGGGCCAGAAGGCGGCGCGCTGGAACTGGGAACTGGCGGCCACCTACACCGCGGCCAAGAAGCCGCGCGATGTGCCGTCCAGCAGCACGGCCCTGTTCCTGAGCCCTGCGTCCACGGTGCTGGACCTGAGCGGCCAGGTCGAGCTGCGCAAGGGCGTGCGCCTGAACCTGGGCCTGTTCAACCTCACCGACAAGAAGTACTGGAACTGGTCCGATGTGCGCGGCGTGACGACGGCCACCGAGCGTGCCGCCATCGACGCCTACAGCAACCCGGGGCGCAACCTGCGCGTCTCGCTGGTCGCCGACTTCTAAGGCCGGTTCGGCCAGCACCCCTCGCCATGCCGCACGGTCGGCATGGCGCCCGTTTTTTCCAAACCAGGAGCAACACCATGAACGCCGTAGTGGAACAACCGTTGGCCGATCACGCCGCGATACGCCAGGCCTTTGCCCAGGCGCGCGCCCAGGGGCTGCGCGCCAAGGATGCCGCCCAATCCGTGGGCCTGAGTGAGGGGGCGGTGGTCGCCGCCCACGTGGGGACGCATGCGCAGCCCCTCAAGGCCCTGGCGCTGGCGCCGCAGTGGTTCGAGATCCTGTCGGCGCTGGCGCCTTGCGGCACGCTGATGGCCTTGACGCGCAACGAGTCCGTCGTCCACGAGAAGGATGGCATCTACCAGGGCTTCAGCCGCGAGGGGCAGGTGGCCCTGTGCAACAACGACGACATCGATCTGCGGCTCTTCTTCTTCCAGTGGCATGCCGGTTTTGCCGTGACCGAGCCGGGCCAAGGCGGGGCAGTGCAGCGCAGTCTGCAGTTCTTCAACCAGCACGGCGTGGCGGTGCACAAGATCTATGTGCGCCCCAGCACCGACCTGCAGGCCTGGGAGGCTGTGGTGCAGCGTTTTGCCGATGCGCAGCAGGACTATAGCTTTGTGTCGGCCAAGCCGCGGGCCGTGGTCAAGGACGATGCCAGCATCGACGCTGCGGGCCTGCGCCAGGCCTGGGCGAACATGCAGGACACGCACGAGTTCTTCGGCATGTTGCGCCACTTCGAGTGCGAGCGCCAGCAGAGCTTTCGCCTGACCCGGGGGGAGTTCTGCGAACCGCTGCACCTGGGGGCCGTGACCCCGCTGCTGCAGCAGGCCGCGGCGGCGGCCGTGCCCATCATGGTGTTCGTCGGCAGCAAGGGCTGCATCCAGATCCACTCCGGGCCCGTGTACCACATCAAGCCCATGCAGACGCCCGGGGGCGCGGACTGGATCAATGTGCTGGACCCCGGCTTCAACCTGCACTTGCGCCGCGACCTGATCACGGCGGCCTGGCTGGTGCGCAAGCCCACCAGCGACGGCGTGGTGACCTCGGTGGAACTGTTTGATGCGTCCGGCGATGTGGTGGCCATGTTCTTCGGGGTGCGCAAGCCGGGTGAGCTGGAGCTGCCCGCCTGGCGTGATCTGGCCGAAAGCCTGCCACGTGCCTGAGGGGAGACGGGAAATGCACCCACAGTTCGCACCGCAGACCTGGCCGCGCCGCCAGTGGCTGGCGGCCCTGGCCGCCTCGGGCATGGCGGCGGCCTGGCCGGCGTGGGCGCAGCAGCGTGGCCGGCCCGTGCGCCGTCTGATCAGCGTGGGCGGCGCTCTGACCGAAGTGGTCTACGCCCTGGGGGCGCAATCGCTGCTGGTGGCCACGGACACCACCAGCCTGTACCCCGAGGCCGCCACCCGCACGCCCAAGGTGGGGTATTTGCGCCAGCTGTCCGCCGAGGGGCTGCTGTCCCTGCAGCCGGACGCCCTGGTGGGCGCGGCCGATGCCGGGCCGGCCGTGGTGCTGGAGCAGGTGCGCGCGGCCGGGGTGCGGGTGGAACTGGTGCCTGCGCAGCACAGCTTCGAGGAAGTGCTGCGCAAGGTCGAGACTGTTGGCCGGGTGACCGGGCGCGAGGCCCAGGCTGCGCAACTGGCCCAGCGCCTGCAGCAGGAATGGGCCCAGGTGAGCCGGCAGGTGGCCCAGGCCACGCGGCGTCCGCGCGCCCTGTTCATCCTTTCGCACAATGGATCGCCCATGGTGGCGGGCACGGACACCGCCGCCCATGCCCTGCTGACACTGGCCGGCGCCGACAACGTGGTGACGGCATTCGCCGGCTACCGGCCCCTGACGGCCGAGGCCATGGCCGCAGCGGCGCCGCAGGTGATCATCAACAGCACCCAGGGGATTGAAGCCCTGGGCGGGGTGGTGGTGTTCTGGCAGCGGCCGGAGCTGGCCCTGACCCCGGCGTTTGCCCGCAAGGCCCTGGTGACGATGGAGGCCAGCCATCTGCTGGGCTTCGGTCCGCGCCTGCCTTCGGCCGTGCAGGCCCTGCACCGCCAGATGCTGCAGGTGACGGCATGAGGCCGCATGCGGGCGTGGCCGGGCGCCTGCCGCCCGCGCTGGCGGTGGGCGGTGGCGTGGTGCTGGCCTTGCTGGCCTTGCTGTGGGGCGGCGCGCAGGGGGCGTATGCCATCAGCCCACTGCAGATTCTGGTGGTGTTGCGCGATGCCCTGGGTGGGCACGCCGCGCAGGGGCCGGAGCACCTGGTGTTCCTGAACATCCGCCTGCCCCGCTTGCTGCTGGGCGCGGCCGCTGGCGCAGGCCTGGGGGTGGCCGGCGCGCTGATGCAGGGCCTGTTTCGCAACCCGCTGGCCGACCCCGGCCTGATCGGCGTGAGCAGCGGCGCGGCCTTGGCGGCGGCCGGGGCCATCGTGCTGGGGCCGCAATGGTGGCCCGACCTGGGGTTCAAGCTGGGCAGCTGGACCCTGGCATGCAGCGCCTTTGCGGGCGGCATGCTGGTCACCGGGCTGATCTATGGGCTGGCGCAGACCCAGGGCAGCACGCGCATTGCGCTGATGCTGCTGGCCGGGATTGCCATCAACGCCCTGGCCGGGGCGGGCCTGGGGTGGCTGAGCTATGTCTCCAACGATGAGCAGTTGCGCAATGTGCAGCTGTGGCTGATGGGCAGCCTGGGCCAGTCGCGCTGGCCCACGGTGCTGCTGGTCGGTGCTGCCGTGGCGGTGTGCCTGGCGGCAGCGCTGCTGCTGGCCCGGGCGCTCAATGCCCTGGCGCTGGGCGAGGCGCAGGCCCAGCTGATGGGCGTGGCGGTGGAGCGCACCAAGCGCTGGGCCATCGTGGTCGCGGCGCTGGCCGTGGGCGTGGTGACCTCGGCGACCGGCGTGATCGGTTTCATCGGCCTGGTGGCCCCACACGGGGTGCGGCTGCTGGCCGGGCCGGACCACCGGGTGGTGCTGCCGTGTTCGGCCTTGCTGGGGGCGGCCCTGGTGCTGGCGGCCGATGCCCTGGCGCGCACCCTGGTGCAGCCGGCCGAGATGCCGCTGGGCGTGCTGACGGCCTGCATCGGCGTGCCGCTGTTCCTGTGGATGCTGCGCCAGTTCCGGGGGCGGGTATGAGCGGGCCGGTGGCATCGCAGGCGCTGGTGTGCGCCGGACTGCAGGTGCGGGCCTCGGCCCACGGGCCGCTGCTGGCGACCGTGCAGGCCGCGCTGGCACCGGGGCGGCTGACGGCCATCGTCGGGCCGAATGGGGCCGGCAAAAGCACCCTGATGGCCGTGATGGCGGGTTTGCGCCCGCCGGCGGCGGGCCGGGTGTGCCTGGGAGCGGAGCCCTTGCACCGGCTGCCGGCGGCCCAGCTGGCGCGGCGCATGGCCTTCATGGCCCAGGAAACCCAGGTGGCCTTTGCCTTTTCCGCCCAGGAAGTGGTGGAGATGGGGCGCTATCCGCACCGCCAGCAGCCTTCGCACCAGGAGGCGCAGATCGTGCAGTCCGCCATGGACAGCATGGGCGTGGCCCACCTGGCACGGCGCGAAGTCACCACCTTGTCCGGCGGCGAGCGCGCGCGCGTGCAGCTGGCGCGGGTGCTGGCCCAGCTGTGGCAACCCCACGACCTGGGCAGCCAGTGGCTGCTGCTGGATGAACCGACCGCCGCGCTGGACCTGCAGCACCAGCACCAGGTGATGGCCTTGCTGCGCATCCGGGCGCAGACCCAGGGCCTGGGGGTGGTGGCGGTGCTGCACGACCTGAACCTGGCGCTGCGCTATGCGCACGAGGTGCTGCTGGTGCCCGGCCAGGGCCGTGCGGCCGAGCTGGGCGCCGTGGCCGACATCCTGACGCCGGACTGCATGGCCCGGGTCTGGGGCATCCACAGCGAAGCGGTGCGCATGCAGGATGGAGCACTGCAGTACCTGTTTGCCCCGGCGCCACGTCCCGGGGCCGAGGTCTGCTTGTAAAAAAATAGCTGCCAGTGCTTGCTGTATGAGCGCTGGCAGATTTTTTCATGCGAAATGTGAAGGCGGCGGGGCCGGGCAGGGCGCCGCCTGCGGGCCTCAGCCGTGGCCGTGTCCCATGCCCAGGCGGTGGGGCAGCACTTCCTGCAGGATGGTGGTCGAGATTTCCTCGATCGACTTGGTGGTGGTCGACAGCCAGCTCACGCCGGCGCGGCGCATCATGGCCTCGGCCTCGTGCACTTCGTGGCGGCAGTTCTCCAGGCTGGCATAGCGCGAATTGGGGCGGCGCTCGTTGCGAATGCTGGACAGGCGCACGGGGTCGATCGTCAGGCCGAACAGCTTCTTGCGGATGGGCTCCAGCGCCGGGGGCAGCTTCTTGCGCTCGAAGTCCTCGGGGATCAGCGGGTAGTTGGCCACCTTCAGGCCGAACTGCATGGCCAGGTACAGGCTGGTCGGGGTCTTACCCGAGCGGCTCACGCCCACCAGCACCACGTCGGCGCCGCTGAGGTCGTGGTTGGTCTGGCCGTCGTCGTGGGCCAGCGTGTAGTTGATGGCCTCCATCCGGTCCAGGTATTCCTTGCTCTGGCTGATGTCCGAGAAGCGGCCCACGCGGTGCTGGCTCTTCATGCCCAGCTCGTCTTCGAGCGGCTGCACAAAGGTACCGAACATGTCCATCAGCAGGCCCTTGCAATGGGCGTTGATGATGGTGACCACCTCCTGGTTGACCAGGGTGCTGAACACGATCGGCTTCTTGCCTTCCACATCCCCTGTGTGGTTGATCTGGCGCACCGCCTGGTGGGCCTTGTCCACGGTGTCGACAAAGGGGATGCGCACGATGCGGGGCTTGATGTCGAACTGGGTCATCAGGGCGGTGCCAAAGGTCTCGGCAGTGATCCCTGTGCCATCCGAAATAACGAATACGGTGCGCGTGTGCATGGGCAGGCTTATCCAATCAGATCAAACACCCGGGGTCACGGCGGAAATCGTGCCCCGGGCCTACAATGGCGCCCATTATTCCCAAATTTCGCTCGCATGCAGGTCGACCGCCGACAACCAGAACATCCAAGATGTGGTGGGCAGGCATGCGGGACATACCGGTTTTTAACTTTGGAGCCTCCCCATGTCTAACCGTTTCGAAGCGACCGCTCTGGTCGTGCCTTTCGAACAACTGCGTATGAGCGACGTCGAAGTCGTAGGCGGCAAGAACGCCTCGCTCGGCGAAATGATTTCCCAGCTGCCCCAGGGCGTGCGCGTGCCCACGGGCTTTGCCACCACGGCCCACGCCTTCCGCGAATTCCTGGCCTACGAAGGCCTGGCCGACAAGATTTCCGCCAAGCTGGCGGCGCTGGACGTGGAAGACGTGCGCGCCCTGGCCCAGGTGGGTGCCGAAATCCGTGCCCTGGTGGAAGCCCAGCCTTTCCCAGCCGACCTGGAAGCCGCCATCCGCGCAGCCTTCATCACGCTGCAAGGTGGTAACGACGCCGCTTCGTTCGCCGTGCGCTCTTCCGCCACCGCGGAAGACCTGCCCGACGCCTCGTTCGCCGGCCAGCAGGAAACCTTCCTGAACGTGGTGGGCATCGACGACGTGCTGCACAAGATGAAGGAAGTGTTCGCGTCGCTGTACAACGACCGCGCCATCTCCTACCGCGTGCACAAGGGCTTTGCCCACGACGTGGTGGCCTTGTCCGCCGGCGTGCAGCGCATGGTGCGCTCCGACCTGGGCGCGGCCGGCGTGATGTTCACCATCGACACCGAGTCCGGCTTTGAAGAAGTGGTGTTCATCACCTCCAGCTATGGCCTGGGCGAAACCGTGGTGCAAGGCGCCGTGAACCCCGACGAGTTCTACGTGCACAAGCCCATGCTCAAGGCTGGCAAGAGCGCGCTGATCCGCCGCAACCTGGGCTCCAAGCTGATTCAGATGGTGTTCTCCTCGCCCGAAGAGAAGGCCGCCTCCGGCAAGCTGGTCAAAACCACCGACGTGGCCCCCGAGCTGCGCAACCGCTACTCGCTGACCGACACCGAAGTGCAGGAACTGGCCAAGTACGCGCTGGTGATCGAGCAGCACTATGGCCGCCCCATGGACATCGAATGGGGCAAGGACGGCACCGACGGCCAGCTGTACATCCTGCAGGCACGTCCCGAAACCGTGAAGAGCCAGTCCAAGGGCCAGGCCGAACTGCGCTACAAGCTCAAGGGCACCGGCAATGTGCTTGCCGAAGGCCGCGCCATTGGCCAGAAGATCGGTACCGGTCCCGTGCGTCTGGTGTCCGACATTTCGCAGATGGACCAGGTCCAGCCCGGTGACGTGCTGGTGACCGACATGACCGACCCCAACTGGGAACCCGTCATGAAGCGCGCCTCCGCCATCGTGACCAACCGTGGTGGCCGTACCTGCCACGCCGCCATCATCGCGCGTGAACTGGGCATTCCTGCCGTGGTCGGCTGCGGCGATGCCACCGCCCGCCTGAAGGACGGCACCCTGGTGACCGTGTCCTGCTCGGAAGGCGACACCGGCAAGATCTATGACGGCCTGATCGAGACCGAAGTGACCGAAGTCACCCGCGGCGAAATGCCCGAGATCAAGACCAAGATCATGATGAACGTGGGCAACCCCCAGCTGGCCTTTGACTTCGCCCAACTGCCCAACGGCGGCGTGGGTCTGGCCCGCCTGGAATTCATCATCAACAACAACATCGGCGTGCACCCCAAGGCCATCCTGGACTACCCCGCCGTGGACCCCGACCTGAAGAAGGCCGTGGAATCCGTGGCGCGTGGCCATGCCTCGCCCCGCGCCTTCTACGTCGACAAGGTCGCCGAAGGCGTGGCCACGATTGCCGCCGCCTTCTGGCCCAAGCCCGTGATCGTGCGCATGTCGGACTTCAAGTCCAACGAATACCGCAAGCTGATCGGTGGCAGCCGCTACGAGCCCGAGGAAGAGAACCCGATGCTGGGCTTCCGCGGTGCCGCGCGTTACATCTCCGAAGACTTCGGCGAAGCCTTCAAGATGGAATGCGAAGCCCTGCGCCGCGTGCGTGAGGACATGGGCCTGACCAACGTGCAGATCATGATCCCCTTCGTGCGCACCCTGAAGCAGGCCGAGCGCGTGACCACCATGCTGGGCGACAACGGCCTCAAGCGCGGTGAGAACGATCTCAAGCTGATCATGATGTGCGAGGTGCCTTCCAACGCCATCCTGGCCGAGGAATTCCTGGAGTACTTCGACGGCTTCTCCATCGGTTCGAACGACCTGACCCAGCTGACCCTGGGCCTGGACCGCGACTCCGGCCTGGAGCTGCTGGCCGCCGACTTCGACGAACGCGACCCCGCTGTCAAGAAGATGCTGGAGCGCGCCATCGACGCCTGCCTGAAGCAGGGCAAGTACGTCGGCATCTGCGGTCAGGGCCCTTCGGACCACCCCGACTTCGCCCAGTGGCTGGCGGACAAGGGCATCGTCTCGATCTCGTTGAACCCCGACACCGTGATCGACACCTGGCAGCAACTGGCGGGCTAAGACCGCGAAAGGCCTGTGATGCAGTTTTCTCACGACGATGTGCATGACAGGCCGGCGGCAGGCGGGGGGCAGATGCCGCCCGACCTGCACGACACCCACCACCTGTGGCTCAAGGCAATCTTGCTGGCGGTCTGGGTGGTGTTTTCGTTTGGCGTGTGCTTTTTTGCGCGGGACTTGCAGGCATGGGTGCAAGGCTGGCAGCTGGGCTACTGGATGGCCGCCCAAGGGGCTGTCCTGATGTTCATGCTGATCGCGCTGGTTTACTGTGTGGTCATGGACAGGTTCGAGAGCCACAGCGCCTCGGCACCTGATGCCACCTTGCCAGTTGCCCGTACCACCCATGCCCACCCCCTCCGGCGTTAGCGCCACTTCCTCCTCCTCGCGTGCCCGTGCCTACCGGTGGCGTGTCCACCGTTGGGTCGCACTGTACAGCCTGGCCGTGATCGGTTTTCTGCTGCTGATGGCCTGGGCCGAAGAGCACGGCCTGTCGCGCCACTGGATCGGCCCCATCTTCCTGTTCGTCCCGGTCATGGTGTATGCCGCCATCGGCATCTGGGGGCGCACCAGCGATGCCGACGAATACTATGTCGCCGGCCGCCGCATTCCCCCGGTCTACAACGGCATGGCCGCCGCCGCCGACTGGATGAGCGCCGCCTCCTTCATCAGCCTGTCGGGCGCGCTGTACCTGCAGGGCTTTGGCGGCAACGCCGGCCAGCCGGGCGGCCTGGCCTATCTGCTGGGCTGGACCGGGGGCTTTTGCCTGGTGGCCATGCTGGTGGCCCCGCACCTGCGCGCCATGCAGCTGTACACCCTGCCGGATTTCTTCCAGGCCCGCTTCGGTGGCCGCTGGCCGCGCACGGTGGCGGCCCTGGCGTCGGTGCTGTGCGTGTTCACCTATGTGGTGGCGCAGATTTACGGGGTGGGGCTGATTGCCTCGCGCCTGACCGGGGTGCAGTTCGAGATCGGCATCATGCTGGGCCTGGGCGGGGTGCTGCTGTGCTCGTTCCTGGGCGGCATGCGCGCCGTGACCTGGACCCAGGTCGCGCAGTACGTGGTGATCCTGCTGGCCTTCCTGATACCCGTGTCCTGGTTGGCGTACAAGCAGCTGGGCAATCCGGTGGCGGCCGTGGCCTATGCCAGCCAGCTGCAGAAGATCACCGAGCTGGAGGATGCCCTGCTGCAGTCGCCGCAGGAGCTGGCGGTGCGCCAGGCCTACCAGGCGCGGGTCGAGGCCCTGGAGGCCAAGCTGGTGGATGTGCCGCTGTCGCTGGAGCGCGACCGGCTGGTGCTGCACGAACGCATCCGCTACCTGCGCTCGGTCAACAGCGATGTGGGCCAGATCGTGGCCACCAGCCGCGAATACGCCAACCTGCCGCGCAACGCCCAGGAGGCCGAGCTGCGCTGGCGCCAGCAGCTGGAGGAGTACCGCGAACGCGCGCGGCCGCTGTCCGGCCTGCCGCGGCACAGCCAGCCCTTCGGGGGCGATCCGGACGGCACGCCCGAGGAGCGCGCGCAGTTCAACGACGAGCGCAACAACTTCCTGGCGCTGATGTTCTGCCTGATGGTGGGCACGCCGGCCTGCCCCACCTGCTGGTGCGCTACTACACCGTGCCCTCGGTGTCGGCGGCGCGCACCTCGGTGGCGTGGACGTTGTTCTTCATCGCCCTGCTGTACCTGACGGCGCCGGCACTGGCGGCGCTGATCAAGCTGGAGGTGATGAACAACCTGGTGGGCGTGCGCTTTGACGAGCTGCCGAACTGGATCGCGCAGTGGGCGCGGGTCGACGCCTCGCTGCTGTCGGTGGAGGATGTCAATGGCGACGGGGTGCTGCAGTTTGGCGAGCTGCGCCTGGGCGCCGACCTGATCATGCTGGCGACACCGGAAATCGGCGGCCTGCCGTATGTGGTGGCGGGCCTGGTGGCCGCCGGCGGGCTGGCGGCGGCGTTGTCCACGGCCGACGGCCTGCTGCTGACCATCAGCAACGCCCTGGTGCGCGACCTGTACTTCCAGGACCGGCCACGCAAGACCTCGCCCGAGCAGCGGGTCATCGTCTCCAAGTTCGTGCTGATGGCGGTGGCGCTGCTGGCGGCGCTGGTGGCGGGGCAGCGGCCGTCCGACATCCTGCCCATGGTGGCGGCCTCGTTCTCGCTGGCGGCCTCGGCCTTCGTGCCGGCTATGGTGCTGGGCATCTTCTGGCGCGGCGTCACCCGCTATGCGGCGCTGGCCGGTATGCTGGCCGGGCTGGGCGTGGCGCTGTACTACATGCTGTCGCACACCGCCATGGTCCAGCACTGGCTGCCGTCCGTGCTGCTGGCCGATGGCCTGTGGTGGGGCATTCAGCCGGTGTCCTCCGGCGTGTTCGGCGTGGCGGCCGGCATGGCCGTGACCCTGCTGTGGAGCTGGGTGGGGCCGCGCGAATCGCTGCAACGATAGCTGCTGGCGCTTGCCTGGTGCGGTTTTCGGAATAAAAACGGCTGAAAACCAAGAGCTGTCGCGCGCAGCACGCTCATGTTTCCATGAGCACCTGCTGTGCCCAGTCCCTGGATTGCCCCAATGGGGCCCGCTGCGGGCCTGTGCCATGCTGTCTCCCACAAGGGCAACGGAGGGATGCGCGATGGGGCGGCGTTTGATCAAGACCGAGGCAGGCCAGCAGGCGTTCAAGGCGCGCAGCGCACAGCTGGCCGGCAAGCTGCGCTCGGCCTTTTTGCTGTTCGATGGATTGCGCACGGTCGACGAGGTGCTGCAGGCCACGCAAGGCCTGGGCCTGGGCCTGGCGGACATCGACACCCTGGTGCAGGCCGGCCTGCTGGCCGATGCCCCGGACAGTTCGCCGGCAGCAGCGCCTGCCGCCAGCCCTTCGGCGCGTTCTGCCCAGGAGCGCTACCGCGACGCCTACCCGGTGGCCGTGGCGCTGACGGGCAAGCTGGGCCTGTCGGGCTTTCGTCTGAACCTGTCGGTGGAGGCCGCCACCAGCTTTGACCAGCTGGCCGCTGTGGCCCCCAAGATCCGCGACGCGGTCGGCCCCCAGGCCTATGTGCCGCTGGAGCAGGCGTTGTTTGCCTGAGGCCGTGGCGGCCACGGCATCCCTCTCTGGGACATAAAAAACGCCTGTCGATGACAGGCCGTGTTGTGCGGGGTGTGTGCGGGCTCAGACGGCCAGCAGTTCCACGTCAAACTTCAGTGTGGCGTTGGGCGGGATCACGCCGCCGGCGCCGCGGGCGCCATAGCCCATTTCCGGGGGGATGATCAGCGTGCGCTTGCCGCCGACCTTCATGCCTTCCACGCCCTTGTCCCAGCCCTTGATGACCATGCCCGCGCCCAGTTGGAACACGAAGGGGTCGTTGCGGTCCTTGCTGGAGTCGAACTTGGCGCCTTGCTGGCCGTCCTTGTACAGCCAGCCGGTGTAGTGCACGGTCACACGCTTACCGCGGGTGGCTTCGGCACCTTCGCCGACCACGGTGTCCTCGATCTGCAGCACGGGGGCCGCCTTGGTGGACAGCAGCTCGACCTCGAACTTCAGCGTGGCGTGGGGCGGGATCACACCGCCCGCGCCATGCGCGCCATAGCCCAGTTCGGCGGGGATGATCAGGGTGCGCTTGCCGCCCACCTTCATGCCTTGCACGCCTTCGTCCCAGCCACGGATCACCATGCCGTCGTCCAGGGTGAACTCGAAAGGCTCGCGGCGGTCCTTGCTGGAGTCGAACTTGGCACCTTGCTCACCATCCAGGTACAGCCAGCCGGTGTAATGCACCTTGACGTTAGCGCCGCTGATGGCTTCGGCGCCCTGACCGACAACGGTGTCTTCGTATTGCAGGCCAGAGGCAGTGGTGGTCAGTGCCATGAAAAATTCCTTGTGTGGACGAAACAGAAAAACAAAAGGCACCGGCGGTCCAAAACCTCGGGTGCCTGTCGCGGTTGCCGCAGCGGCAGCGCGTAGATTACTTCTTCGCGCGTGCGGCTGCCCAGCGTGTGGCAAAAGCCTGCAGATCGCTCAGGCGCTTGAGCAGGTCCTGGCCCGACGCGGTGACGGTATAGCCGTCGTTGCCATGCTCCATCAAGCCTTCTTCGCGCAGTTCCTTGATGCGGGTGTTCAAGGTGTTGGGCGTAATGCCGCCCACGCTGTCCTGCAGCAAACGGAAGGTTTGCGGATGCCCATCACGCAGTGCCCACAGCACGCGCAATGCGTAGCGGCGCTCGAGTTTTTCGAGCAACTGGTTGATGGCGGCGTTTTCCTTAGAGCTCATGGACGCTTCTCCTTGCGCTGAGATGGGGGATGGGCCGGGCGGTAGGCTGGCCCCGAACCAACGTGAATCGACTATAGCTGTGAATGCTGTCTGCTACAAGTTTAGTAGCTCGGGACAAAGAATCGCTAGGCTGTAAAGCCCGAAAGTGCGCAAAAACGCTGCTTTTGTTGTAGCGCTGCCACGTTCCCACACCGGGGGAATCACGTTCCGGGATGCCCGGATTGCCCAAAACATGGGTGAAGGGCCCAGGGGGCTTTCTAGAATGCCCGGATTCCAGGGGAAACCCTAGGCGCGGCCGTACTGCGTCCATCTCTGCTATTTTTTGTGAACATGACCGACACCACCCCCTCCGACCTAGCGCCCCACGGCACCACCTCCACCCCTTCGAAGCCGCTGCCGTTGCAAGGCATTCGCGTGGTGGAGTTCAGCCATATGGTGATGGGACCGGCGTGCGGCATGGTGCTGGCGGATCTGGGGGCCGAGGTGATCAAGGTAGAGCCGGTGGACGGCGACCGCACGCGCCACCTGCTGGGCGCCGGAGCGGGATTCTTTCCCATGTTCAACCGCAACAAGAAGAGCGTGGCCATCGACCTGCGCCAGCCCGAGGGCGTGCAGGCCGCCATCCGGCTGGCCGCGAGCGCCGACGTGGTGCTGCAGAACTTCAAGCCCGGGGTGATGAAGAAGTACGGCCTGGACCATGCCAGCTTGTCGCGGCTCAACCCGGGCCTGATCTATGTGAACCACACCGGCTTTCTGCCTGGCCCCTACGAGCACCGCACCGCGCTGGACGAGGTGGTGCAGATGATGGGCGGGCTGGCCTACATGACCGGTCGCCCGGGCGATCCGCTGCGCGCGGGCAGCAGCGTGAACGACATCATGGGTGGCATGTTCGGCGCCATCGGCGCCATGGCTGCGCTGATGCAGCGCGCGCAAACCGGCCAGGGTCAGGAGATCGATGCGGCGCTGTTCGAGAACAACGTCTTCCTGGTCGGACAGCACATGATGCAGTACGCGGTGACCGGCCAGCCGGCAGCGCCCATGCCCGAGCGCATCTCGTCCTGGGGCCTGTACGACGTGTTCAGCGTCCAGGACGGGGCGCAGATCTTCCTGGCGGCCGTGAGCGATGCGCAGTGGCGCACTTTCTGCACGGCCATGGGCTTTGACGACCTGCTGGCCGATCCGGCGCTGCAGACCAACAACGACCGCGTGCGTGCACGTGCGACGCTGATGCCCGATTTGCGCCAACGCCTGGCGCAGCACAGCGCGGCGCACCTGGCCCAGGTGTTTGAAGACCACCAACTGCCCTATGCCCCCATCTCGCGGCCCGAGCAGTTGTTTGACGACCCGCACCTGCTGGCCACGGGTGGCCTGGCCGAGGTGGTGCTCAGCGATGGTGACAAGGCGGGCCAGACGGCCAAGACCACCTTGCTGCCGCTGCGCATGGATGGCGAGCGCCTGCCGGTGCGCAGCAACCCGCCCAAGGCGGGCGAGCACACGGCCGAGCTGCTGGCCAGCCTGGGTTACAGCGCAGTAGAGATCGAGGTGATGCGCCAGCAGCAGGCCGTGGCCTGATGCCCGTGTTGGGCATGTGAACGAAATCGGCCTGCAGCGCCGATGCAGCCAGCGCCGACTGCTATGGTTTGAGTTAGTAGGCATGAAAAAAGGAGACCCGCGGGTCTCCTTTGGTTTGGGCGCCACCTGCCGCGAGGACAGGTGGGTTGCGCCGTTTGGGCCGTACGCGCTTACAGCGAATCGATGAAGCTGCGCAGCTTGTCCGAACGGCTGGGGTGCTTGAGCTTGCGCAGCGCCTTGGCCTCGATCTGGCGGATGCGTTCACGCGTCACGTCGAACTGCTTGCCCACTTCTTCCAGCGTGTGGTCGGTGGACATCTCGATGCCGAAGCGCATGCGCAGCACCTTGGCTTCGCGCGGGGTCAGGCCATCCAGGATGTCCTTGACCACGTCGCGCAGGCCGGCCTGCATGGCCGCGTCGATCGGCGCGGTGTTGGCCTGGTCTTCGATGAAGTCGCCCAGGTGGCTGTCGTCGTCGTCGCCGATGGGGGTTTCCATCGAGATAGGTTCCTTGGCGATCTTCATGATCTTGCGGATCTTGTCCTCGGGAATCTCCATCTTCTCGGCCAGGATGGACGCATCGGGCTCAAAACCAAACTCTTGCAAGTGTTGGCGGCTGATGCGGTTCATCTTGTTGATGGTCTCGATCATGTGCACCGGGATACGGATCGTACGCGCCTGGTCGGCGATCGAGCGTGTGATGGCCTGGCGGATCCACCAGGTGGCGTAGGTCGAGAACTTGTAGCCGCGGCGGTATTCGAACTTGTCCACGGCCTTCATCAGACCGATGTTGCCTTCCTGGATCAGGTCCAGGAACTGCAGACCGCGGTTGGTGTACTTCTTGGCAATCGAGATCACCAGACGCAGGTTGGCCTCGATCATCTCCTTCTTGGCGAAGCGGCTGTTGCGCTCGCCTTCGTTCATGCGCTTGTTGATGCTCTTGAGCTCTTCCAGCGGCACGACCACGCGGGCCTGCAGATCGATCAGGTTCTGCTGCAGCTCCTGCACGGGCGGGATGTTGCGCGACAGCACATTGCTCCAGGCCTTGCCGGCAGACGCGTGCTCTTCCACCCACTTCAGGTTCAGCAGGTTGGGCGGGAATTCCTTGATGAAGATTTCCTGTGGCATGCGGCACTTGTCGACGATGATCTTGCGCAGCTCGCGTTCCTTCTTGCGCACATCGTCCACCTGGGCGCGCACCAGGTCGCACAGCTTCTCGATGGTCTTGGCCGTGAAGCGGATGGTCATCAGCTCGTCGGTGATGGCCTTCTGCACCTTGTTGTACGCGGGCGAACCCCAGCCGTCCTTATCGTAGGCCTTGCGCAGCTTCTCGAAATGCTCGGCGATCTTGTCGAAACGCGACAGGGCTTCGTTCTTCAGCTCTTCGAGGCGGCGGGTCATGGCCTTGGAGCCACCCTTGCCGTCGTCGTCGTCCTCTTCGTCGTATTCGTCGAAGTCTTCTTCGGCCACGTAGTCGTCGTTTTCGTCGGCGTTCACGAAGCCGTCAACGATGGCCGAGATCACGACCTTGCCTTCGCGGATTTCGGCGGCCATGCCCAGCACTTCGGCGATGGTGGCGGGGGAGGCGGAGATCGCCTCCATCATGTCCATCAGACCGCCTTCGATGCGCTTGGCGATTTCAATTTCGCCTTCGCGGGTCAGCAGTTCCACCGTGCCCATTTCACGCATGTACATGCGCACGGGGTCGGTGGTGCGGCCGAATTCCGAGTCCACGGTGGACAGGGCGGCTTCGGCTTCCTCTTCCGCTTCCTCTTCGGTGGTGGCGGACTGGCCGGTGTTGTTCAGCAGCAGGGTTTCGGCGTCGGGCGTCTGCTCGTACACCGCCACACCCATGTCGTTGAGCATGGAGACCACGACTTCCAGCGTTTCCGCATCGACCAGCTTGTCGGGCAGGTGGTCGTTGATTTCGGCGTGGGTCAGGTAGCCGCGGGTCTTGCCCAGCTTGATCAGCATCTTCAGACGCTGGCGGCGGGTGTTCATTTCCTCTTCGGTCAGGACGGTTTCGTCCAGGCCGAATTCCTTCATCAAGGCGCGTTCCTTTGCCTTGCTGATCTTCATGCGCAGGGGCTTGGCCTTCTCGGTGGTGCCGGTCTCGGCCACTTCGGCCTCGACTTCCACTTCGGTCTCGGCATCCGCTTCGATGTCGGCATCGGCGTCGAAGTCACCCAGATCTTCGTCGATTTCGGACTCTTCCTTGGCCTTGGGCTTGCGGCCGCGCTTGGCGGGCACCTTGGCTTCGGCGGGGGCCTTGGCTGCCTTGGCCGGGGCCTTCTTGGCGGCTGCGGGCTTGGCTTCTACGGCCTCGGCTTTGGGGGCTGCCGCTTTCTTGGCCGCAGGTTTCTTGGCGGCGGGGGCCTCGTCGCCTTCAGCCGCTTTCTTGCGGCCGCGTTTTGGAGTGCTTTCGGCCAGCAGGGCGTCGGCCATGGCTTTCAGTTCAGCTTGGGACAAAGTCGCCATATCGGAATCTTTCTTGGAAGCGGCTGCCTGGGTGGAGGTGGCAGCAGACTTCTTCACGGTGGCTGCCGTGCTGGCAGCGGCCGTGGTTTTGGAAGTTTTGGGCTTCGCGGTAGCGTCGGGCGCCTGCTTGGACATCTTCGCGGACTTTGCAACGGGCATGAAAACCTCTTGGTGAAAAGCGGACACACAAAGGAAAAATGCAAGCGCCACCTAACCCGGCGCACAAGCATGCCTGGGGCATGCCGGGAGCGAACAGCTCCCAAGGCAAGATGTCTGGGCGATCATTTGGTGTGCAGTCCTTGCGGGAATTGGGCCATGCAGTTGCTGCTGACACGTGACGTCTATCACGGGGCCCGGACCGGAGGTGCTGCTGTCGCTCTTGCCGATGAATGCCTAATTATAGCGTTTGCGCCAAATTGCAAGAGGTTGGCGCGTATTTTCTGTAAATATTTTTCGCGCCCCGGCCAAAGTGGTGGCTGTCAGAGGGAGATGTAGGAAAAACAAAGACTACTTTTCAAAAATAAGAGCTGCCAGCGCTTGTCAATTCATCGTTTCCTTATGAAATCAATTGGAAGTGAAGCTTTCACAAGCGCTAACAGCTCTGCTTTTGGAAGTCAGAAGGACCGAGTGCCCTTACTCAGGTCTGGAAGTGACACGATCCCGCAGCAGCTTGCGGCGTTCCACCAGGGCCAGGTAATGGGCCTTGATGGCGCTGTCCGACGGGTTGGCGGCGTAGGCTTTCAGGGCTTCGGTCTCCAGGATTTCGATGCGCTTGGCCAGCAGCGGTGCCAGGATGTTGCGCAGCTCCTGCAGTTGTTCCGCTTCCTCGCCCTCGGGGTGGCCGTGCGGACCTTCCATCAGTTGCAGCGCGAAGGTGCCATGCACGCTGTCGCGCAGGCGCTCCTGCAGCACGGCCCAGGGCTGGGGGCCATGTTCCTGGAACTGGCTTTCGATCCAGGCAAACAGCGGGCCGTGCGGTGCCGGCTGGTGGGCCAGGGTGTCCAGGTCGTCGTTGTCCAGCTGTTCGAGGAATTTCATCTGCGACAGCAGCAGGCGCACCGCCTGGTCGGGGGCGGTGGACGGTGCCACGCGCGGCCCCAGGGAGGGCGCGGGCCAGCTGTCCTGGGGGCGGCCAAATTTGCTGCCACGCTTCCATTCGCCGTTGCGGTTGCCATTGCCCGTGCCGCGCCAGCGGTCGCCGTAGGGGTTTACATGGCCGCTGGGGGCGAATTCCTGCACCCAGTCGGGCGCGGCCGGGGCATGGGGCGGTGCGTCGTACGGGCTGTGGCTGGGTGTGGGCCGGGCGCCGCCGCGCTGGAAGCGTTTGTCCTGGGCTTCGGCCTGGGCCCACAGCTCCGACAGCTCGCGCGTGTCGATCTGGATCTTGGCGGCCAGCTCGCCCAACACCAGGCGCTTGAAGGCGCCGTCGGGCAGCAAATTCCACAGCGGACGGGCCTGGCTGGACAGCTTGGCGCGGCCCTGGGCCTGGCCCAGGTCGCACTCGGCACTGGCCGCCTCGAGCAGGAACTGGCTCAGTGGCAGGGCATTGGCGACATGGCGGGCGAAGGCGTCGCTGCCGTGCTCGCGGATGAAGCTGTCGGGATCGTGCTCGGCCGGCAGGAACAGGAATTTCACGCTGCGCGTGTCGTTGGCGTAGGGCAGGGCGGCCTCCAGCGCCTTGTGCGCGGCGCGGCGGCCGGCGGCATCGCCGTCAAAGCTGAAGACCACGGAGTCGGTGAAGCGAAACAGTTTCTGCACATGGTCGTTGGTGCAGGCCGTGCCCAGGGTGGCCACGGCATTCGGAAAGCCCAGCTGCGCCAGGGCGACCACGTCCATGTAGCCTTCGGTGACCAGTACGTAGCCCATGCTGCGCAGGGCATCGCGCGCCTCGAACAGGCCGTACAGCTCGCGCCCCTTGTGGAACAGCGGGGTTTCGGGCGAGTTCAGGTATTTGGGTTTTTCGTCACCCAGCACGCGCCCGCCAAAGCCGATGCATTCGCCCTTGACGTTGCGGATGGGGAACATGATGCGGTCGCGGAAGCGGTCGTAGCGCTTGTCGTCATCCTCGCCGACGATGACCAGGCCGCTTTCCTGCAACTGCGGGTCGTCATATTCCGGGAACACGCTGGCCAGGTTGCGCCAGCCCGGCGGGGCATAGCCCAGTCCGTACTTGCTGGAGATGGCGCCCGAGACCCCGCGCTGCTTGAGGTACTGCACCGCGTGCGCGTGCTCCTTGAGCTGGTGGCGGTAGGCATTGCCGGCGCGTTCCAGTACGTCGTTCAGGGTGGCTTGCTTGAGCTTGGCGGCGGCCTGGCGCTCGCGCTCCTGTGGGCTGATGTCCTCCTGCGGCACGACCATGCCGACCTGGCTGGCCAGGTCGTTCACGGCTTCCACGAAGCCCATGCCCGCATGCTCCATCAGAAAGCCGATGGCATTCCCGTTCTTGCCGCAGCCGAAGCAGTGGTAGAACTGCTTGGACGGGCTGACGCTGAAGGAGGGGGACTTTTCGCCGTGGAAGGGGCACAGCCCCATGAAGTTGGCGCCGCCTTTTTTGAGTTGCACGTAGCGGCCCACCACGTCGACGACGTCGACGCGGGACAACAGCTCTTGGATGAAGGATTGGGGAATGGACACGGGCGCTATTGTCCCGTATGCGCCTGGCGCGCGTGACGGGCGGCGGGCATGCCCACGCAACAAGCCGACAGCCTGCGGGGGCGATGGCGCAAAAAAAGCCCGGCATGGCCGGGCTGTCAAAGAAGGGGAAAGGATTGCGGCTGCGGATCAGTGCAGCATCAGGGCGCCTGCGCTCTTGCTCTTGCCAGCGCGGGCTGGTGGGTTGCACAGGCCACACTCGAAATGGCGGGCGTTTTCATACAGTTCGGAGACAAACATGCCACCGCACTTGCTGCACTTGGTGCGGGTCAGCATGTTGGCGTCCACGAACTTCACCAGGCGCCAGGCGCGGGTGAAAGACAGCAGGCAGTCCAGTTGCGAGGCCGTGACCTGCTCGGTGTACAGGCGGTAGGCCTTGGTCAGCACCTCGACAGGGTCGGCATCCACGCCCTTGGACAGGTATTCATAGATGTTCAGGAACAGCGAGCTGTGGATGTTCTCCTGCCAGGTCAGGAACCAGTCGGTCGAGAAAGGCAGCTGGCCTTTGGAGGGCGACTTGCCGGCGATCTCCTTGTACAGGCGGATCAGGCGTTCGTAGGACAGCGTGGTTTCCGACTCCAGCACCTGCATGCGGGCACCCATCTGGATGAGCATGGCAGCACGTTCGATTTGCTTGGATTCGTTCAGAACACTTTTGGCGGGCGCGGACATGGCGTGACTCCGTAGGCGGTGATCGGTCGAAGCGGCTTACAGCACTTCGGAGACGCGGCTGGCCATCAGGATGTTGGCGTGCAGGGCGTTGGTGGCTTCGTTGCCGATCTTGTTGCTGCTGTGGTTGGTCAGCAGGTTCCAGACTATTTCATCGTCAACGCGGAAGCTGCACAGCAAGGTGTTGCGGGAGGCAATCTTCAGCACTTGGGCTGCGGACAGGGTGCCCAGAATGTCACAGGCTTCTTCGCTCAGACCCAGGCGGAACACGGCCTCGGCCTTGTCCTTGCGGATCATTGTCTGCGCCAGCATCAGGTAGGTGAGGTTGGCTTCGCGGATCTCAGCGAGCAGTTGTTCGTCATTCATGGCTACATCCTTTTCCAGTTCCCAGCTTCAAATGGGCCTCGAGGGGCTGCCGCCTGTGCTTGCAAGCAAGTGGCGATCTGATGGAATGAATTCTGCGGCCGGGCCTGCAGGAAATGGAGTCGGGGTGCGCCGGTGCGCAGTGTCTGGTTGGCATCCAGGCCATGTCTGGTTGTTGCCAACAGGATGTAGGATTTTTTCTTACACAAAACCCTGCACATGGCGTGCAGTGCAGTAAATGTAACTGTTTTGTGACACTTTTGAAGTGGCAATCAAGCGGGGAAAAAGCAGCTTTCCAAACGCTTCAATTGTTAACCACGTTTAATCAGTGCATATGTGTATGGTGCCCTATTTTGCAGGGGGTGATGCTCCTGAAAAAGGTGCAAACACCCCCCTGTTCCACAGGGAAAAAGTTGTTAACCTTTGGCGACCGGTCGCGCAGGATGGCTGCACCATTCGCTCCAGCTGCCGGCAAACAGCCGTGTCGGTGGAAATCCGGCAATCTCCATCGCCAGCAGGTTGGGCAGGGCGCTGACACCGCTGCCGCACTGGTGGACCACCGTGGCCGGGTCACGGCCTTGCAGCAGGGCATCGAACTCGGCCTTGAGCAGTGCCTGGGGCTTGAAGCGGCCATCCAGGGCGATGTTCTCGGAGAAGGGGCGGTTCAGCGCGCCGGGAATGTGGCCGGCGACAGGGTCCAGGGGCTCGACCTCGCCACGGTAACGGGCCGGGGCGCGCGCATCGATCAGGGTCTGGCACTCGGGCTGCTGTAGGTGGGCTTCGACCTCGTCGGCCGTCACCAGCTGGCGCAGGCTGTCGTGCAGGGCAAAGTTGGACTGGAAGTGCGAGGGCTCGTCGCCCTGGCTGGTGGCGCCGCCTGCAGCGGTCCAGGCGGGTAGGCCGCCATCCAGCACGGCCACGGCGTCATGGCCGGCCCATTTGAGCATCCACCACAGACGGCCACAGAAGTTGCAGCCTTGGCGGTCATAGACCACGGCCTGCATGTCGTTGCGAAAGCCGATGGACGACAGCCATTGGGCGAAGCGCTCGCGGCTGGGCAGGGGGTGGCGACCGCCGGAGGCGGGCTGGTCGGTGGCCGCCGTGTGCACCTGCCCGTCCTTGCCGGGGGCGCCGTGGCGGGCGCTCAGGTGCTGGTCCAGATCGGCGTGCACGGCGCCCGGGATGTGGGCCTGCAGGTATTGCTGCCGGCCGGCTGGCGGGTTGCCCAGATCAAAGCTGCAATCGAACACCATGTGGGGTTGATCGCTGGCTGCCAGGGCTTGCAGTTGGGCCGGGGTGATCAGGGTGGTATAGGTCATGAGCGTGTTCTCAAAGTTCTGCCAGCGCACATTGTGAGACGGAATCGGGCCAGCGGCACAGGCCTTGGGTTCACCGGCCTGCGGCCTTGGCTGGCGCTGCTGCGCCGCGTGCGCGGAAGATGGTGGCGGCGATGCCGCTGGCCACAATCAGCAGCATGCCCAGCCAGCCTTCCCAGCCCAGGCTGTCGTGGAACCAGAACAGGCTGTACAGGCCGGCAAACACAATGCCGGAGTACTGCAGGTTGGCCACCACCAGGGTGCCACGTGCGGTCTTGGCCTGGGCATAGGCGCGCGTCATGCACAGCTGGCCGCCGGCGGCCAGCAGGCCGATGGGCAGCAGCCACAGGCTGGCCTGCCAGCCGGGCCAGGCGGAAAAACCGGTGATGCCACTGGCGACCAGGCCCAGCAGGGTGCAGCCCAGGCCAAAGAAGAACACGGTGCGCGATTCGGGCTCGCCCATGCGCGACAGCGCCACGACCTGCATATAGGCCATGGCCGACAGCACCCCGGAGCCCAGGCCGATCAGCGCGGCAGTGGTCTGCTCCTGGGCAAAGCTGGGCTGCAGCATCAGCACCACGCCCACAAAACCCGCCACGATGGTCAGCAGCAGCGGCACATTCAGCGGTTGCGGTGTGCGGCCGCTGCGCGGGTGCAGCGACCACAGGGCACCGGCCAGCAGGAACACGGCAATCCAGATGCTGCTCATGTAGTTGAGGGTCATGGCGCTGGCCAGCGGCATCTGGGTGATGGCGTAGAACCAGCAGCCCATGGCCGTGACGCCGATCAGGCTGCGCCAGGCGTGCATCCAGGGGTGGCGGGTTTTCAGGGATACGCCTTGGGAGGCGCTGAGCAGCCACATGGCGAGCATGCCGATCAGGCCACGGTAGAACACGATTTCTGCGGTGTGGAAATGCACCGCCGCGTACTTGATGCAGACCCCCATGGTGGCGAACAGAAACGCCCCCACCACCATCCATAGCACTTGCATGAGCGCCGTCCCTGACTGTTGTGTTGTGCAGAACGGCCCGCCGTTCTTGCCTATGAAAAAAGCTGCCAGCGCCCGGTTGGCGGGCGTTGGCAGCTCTGGAGAGCGTAGCAAAAAAGCTCAGCGCTGTGGCAGGTGCGCGCCCATTGTTTGGCGATACCACTCATGGAAATGCTGCATGCCATCTTCCATGGGGCTTTGGTAGGGGCCGACCTCGTTGTCGCCCCGTTCCATCAGGGCGCGGCGCCCGGCGTCCATGCGCTCGCCGATCTCATCGTCCTCGATGGCGGTTTCCATGTAGGCCGCCTTCTGCGCTGCGATGAATTCGGGCTCGAAGGCCGCGATTTCCTCGGGGTAGTAGAACTCCACCACGTTCATGGTCTTGGTGGGGCTGAGGGGGTGCAGGGTGGAGACCGTCAGCACGTGCGGATACCACTCCACCATGATGTGCGGGTAGTAGGTCAGCCAGATCGCGCCGCGCTCGGGCAGCTCCCCGTTGCGGTACTGCAGCAGCACGTCGTGCCACTTCTTGTACACCGCAGAGCCGGGCTTGCCGAAGGTCGGGGCCACGCCCACGGTCTGTACCGAGTACTCCTTGGCGAACTCCCACTGGAGGTCGTCGCAGGTCACGAAATTGCCCAGGCCGGGGTGGAAGGGGCCGACGTGGTAGTCCTCCAGATAGACCTCGATGAAGGTCTTCCAGTTGTAGTGGCACTCGTGCATTTCCACGTGGTGCAGCACCAGCCCGTCAAAGCTCAGCTGCTCGCGCAGTGCCATGCCGGCCAGGTCGGCGGCCACGTCGCGGCCGTTGTCCTCGAACAGCATGCCGTTCCACTCGCGCAGCTTGTAGTTGTTCAGGTGCAGGCAGGGATCGTGGCTGAAATGCGGCGCACCCAGCAGCTCGCCGCTGGTGCTGTAGGTCCAGCGGTGCAGCGGGCAGACGATGTTGCCGCCGGCGTGGCCCTTGCCTTCGGTTTTCAGGTTGCCCCGGCCCTTGAGCATGACCGCCTGGCGATGGCGGCAGATGTTGGAGATCAGCTCGATTTGGCCCTGGTCGTTGCGGACCAGGGCGCGGCCTTCGTGTTCCTGCGGCAGGGCGTAGTAGTCGCCGATCTCCGGCACCGACACACTGCTGCCGACGTAGCGGGGCCCTTGCTGGAAGATGGTTTCCATCTCGCGCTGGAACAGCGCGGCATCGAAATAGCTTGAAACTGGTAGTTGGCTTGCGGCCTGCTGCAGTTGAAGACTTAAATCAGACATGGGTGACCTGACCTAAAGACTCCCCACAGGGAGGTGCATCGTGCACGGGTGAAAAAATAAAACCGGCCATGCCACAGCGCAACAGGACAGATGCATGAAGCTTTGTCCGTCAATGCACAAGGCGGAGGGCCGGTTGGACGGGAATGGGATTGTAAGCGGTGGGGTTATTCCCGCCGATCGGTTATGTGTATTTATATCAACCGCTTGGGCCGTGGCACGGTCAAATTTCGCTCCCGCTGGCTGGGGTGTATGTTCCCCGGGGTGGTCGCACGCCTTGGCAGCCTAAAATCAAAGGCTTTCCAATCCCGCGAACATCCCCATGCCCAAGGCGAAGACCAAAGCCGTCTCCGAGATATCCACGCCACCTGAAAGCTACGAGCTGGCGCTGGCGGAGCTTGAAGAACTGGCCGTGGCCATGGAGTCCGGTCAACTGCCCCTGGGGGAGATGATGCAGGGCTATCGCCGCGCCTCTTTCCTGCTGGAGTTCTGCCGGCAGCAACTCGATACCGTGGAGGCGCAGATCCGTGCCCTGGACGAGGGGCAGATCAAGCAATGGTCGCATGATTGACGGCCAGACATGGAACCACAGATTTTGACTACTTCCCCTCGCTTTTCCCCCGCGGCTTCCGAGTTCGACTTCACGTCCTGGATGGAGGTGCAGCTGCACCATGTGGAGCAGGCACTGTCCCAGTGGGTGGGCGTGGATACCCCGGCAGATTTGGGCGATGCCATGCGCTATGCCGTGCTGGATGGTGGCAAGCGCCTGCGCCCTCTGCTGGTGCTGGCCGCCGCCCAGGCGGTGCAAGGGCTGCCGCAGGCCGCCACCCGTGCGGCCTGCGCGGTGGAGTTGATCCACGCCTATTCCCTGGTGCATGACGACATGCCCTGCATGGACAACGATGTGCTGCGCCGTGGCAAGCCCACGGTGCACGTGCAGTTCGGTGAAGCCCGGGCCCTGCTGGCCGGCGACGCCCTGCAGGTGCTGGCATTTGAGTTGCTGACGCCCGCCGATGCGCAGGTGCCCGCCAGCATGCAGGCCCAGTTGTGCCGTTTGCTGGCCCGTGCTGCCGGGGCGCATGGGATGGCGGGGGGGCAGGCCATCGACCTGGCCAGCGTTGGCCAGTCGCTGACGGAGGCGCAGTTGCGCCGCATGCACAGCCTCAAGACCGGCGCCTTGCTGGAGGCCAGCGTGGCCATGGGCATGGCCTGTGGATCGGTCTCTGATGCGGCCCAGCAAGCCTTGATGCGCTACGCCCAGTTGCTGGGCCTGGCCTTCCAGGTGGTCGATGATGTGCTGGACGTGGTGGCAGATGCCGCCACGCTGGGCAAGACCCCGGGCAAGGATGCCGACAACGACAAACCGACCTATGTCTCTCTGATGGGGCTGGAGCCTGCTCGGGCCTACGCGCAGTCCTTGTACCAGCAGTCCTTGCAGGCCCTGGCGGACAGTGGCCTGCAGAATGTGCAGGCCTTGAGTGCCCTGGCCCACATGGTGGTGGGGCGCTCGCATTGAGTGCGTGCCTGCGAACGTCGAATTTTTCCTATTGATTGGTGGCGCAGGTCTGCACACACTGTGCGCCATGCCCTCCGCCGCCTACCCCTGATGAGCCGATGACCACAAACGCTTACCCTTTGCTGCAGAAAGTGAATGCACCGTCTGACCTGCGGACCCTGTCCCGTAGCGAGCTCAAGGCGCTGTCCGAGGAACTGCGGGCCTATGTGCTGGACAGCGTGTCCAAGACCGGTGGGCACCTCAGCTCCAACCTCGGCACGGTCGAGCTGACGGTGGCCCTGCACTATGTGTTCGACACCCCGCACGACCGCGTGGTGTGGGATGTGGGCCACCAGACCTACCCCCACAAGATCCTGACCGGTCGCCGTGACCGCATGTCCACACTGCGCCAACTGGGCGGTATTTCCGGATTCCCGCTGCGCAGTGAAAGCGAGTACGACACCTTTGGCACGGCGCATTCGTCGACCAGCATTTCTGCGGCCCTGGGCATGGCCATGGCCGCCAAGCGCAAGGGCGAAGATCGCCGGGCGATTGCCGTGATCGGCGATGGGGCGATGACCGCGGGCATGGCGTTCGAGGCCATGAACAACGCCGGGGTGCTGGATGGCAACCTGCTGGTCATCCTGAACGACAACGACATGAGCATCAGCCCGCCGGTGGGTGCGCTGAACCGCTATCTGGCGCAGCTCATGAGCGGCCAGTTCTACGCAGCAGCCCGCAATGTCGGCAAGAACGTGCTCAAGCAGGTGCCCCCGCTGCTGGAGCTGGCCAAGCGGCTGGAGCAGCATGCCAAGGGCATGGTGGTGCCGGCCACCATGTTCGAGAACTTCGGCTTCAACTACATCGGTCCGATCGACGGCCACGACCTCGATTCTCTGATCCCCACGCTGGAAAACATCCGCAGCCTGGACGGTCCGCAATTCCTGCATGTGGTGACCAAGAAGGGCCATGGCTACAAGCTGGCCGAAGCCGATCCAGTCACCTACCACGGCCCCGGCAAGTTCGACCCCAAGGTGGGCATCGTCAAGAGCGGCGCACCGGCCAAGCCCACCTTCACCCAGATCTTCGGCCAGTGGCTGTGCGACATGGCGGCCCAGGACGAGCGCCTGGTCGGCATCACCCCCGCCATGCGCGAAGGCTCGGGCATGGTGGAGTTTGAAAAGCGCTTTCCCAGTCGCTACTACGACGTCGGGATTGCCGAGCAGCACGCCGTGACCTTTGCGGCCGGCATGGCCTGCGAAGGCGTGAAGCCCGTGGTGGCGATCTACTCCACTTTCCTGCAGCGGGCCTACGACCAGATGATCCATGACGTGGCTCTGCAGAACCTGCCCATGGTGTTTGCGCTGGACCGCGCCGGTCTGGTGGGTGCCGATGGGGCCACGCACGCCGGGGCCTACGACATCGCCTTTGTGCGCTGCATCCCGAACATGAGCATGGCCTGCCCCGCCGATGAACGCGAGTGCCGCCAGTTGCTGACCACGGCGTATGAGCAGGACCACCCGGTGTGCGTGCGTTATCCGCGTGGCGCCGGCGTGGGCGTGGAACCTTTGCCGGATCTGTCCGCTCTGCCGTTCGGCAAGGGTGAGGTGCGCCGCCACAGTGCGGCACCGCGCCAGACCGAGCCGGGCATGGCACCCCGCATTGCCATCCTGGCGTTTGGTACCCTGCTGTACCCGGCCCTGGAGGCTGGTCAGTCGCTGGATGCGACGGTGGCCAACATGCGCTGGGCCAAGCCGCTGGACGAGGCGCTGGTGCGGGAGCTGGCACAGGGCCACGATGTGCTGGTGACCGTGGAGGAGGGCTGTATCCCCGGCGGTGCGGGCGCGGCGGTGTCCGAGGCCCTGGCGGCCGCCGGCATCACCCTGCCGGTGCTGCACCTGGGCCTGCCGGATCGCTTCATCGAGCACGGGGATCCCGCCAAGCTGCTGGCCTTGCAAGGGCTGGATGCCGCGGGGATCGAGCGGGCCATCCGCCAGCGCTTTTTGCAGACCCAAGCCTAAGGTGTCCGGAGGGCCGCGCGGGTCCATGCCTGTCTGACATTTGGCTGAAGACTCGCCGGTTTCGGGGGTTTACCCCCAACGGTTTTCTCCTTTTCCCTTCCTAGAATTTTGCACACCCCCTGGGCCGTTTGCGCACAGGGGGCAGCTTTGCCTGCGGCAGCTGTGTTTGCGTATCTAAGGAGAAAAAATGGACCGTCGTTCCCTCATCAAAAATGCTGGCATTGCTGGTGTCCTGGCTGCCGCTGCAGCACCAGCCGTGCATGCGCAACAAGCCGTGCGCTGGCGTCTGGCATCGAGCTTTCCCAAGTCGCTGGACACCATCTTCGGCAGTGCTGAAAAATTTGCCCAAACCGTCAAGGCCTTGTCCGGTGGCAAGTTCGAAGTGTCGTTGCACGCAGCTGGTGAGTTGATGCCCGCCTTTGGCGTGGTGGACGCGCTGGAAAACAGCACCATTGAAATGGCGCAGACCGCTCCTTACTACTTCACCGGCAAGAACTCGATCTTCGCGTTTGGCTGCGCCGTGCCTTTCGGCCTGACCGCCCGCCAGATGGATGCCTGGATGGAGCACGGCAACGGCCGCAAGCTGTTCGATGCCTTCTGCGCCAACTACAACATCAAGAGCTACAGCGCCGGCAACACCGGCACGCAGATGGGCGGCTGGTACCGCAAGGAAATGAAGTCCGTGGCTGACCTCAAGGGCCTGAAGATGCGCCTGGGCGGCGGCCTGTTCGGCGAAGCCATGGCCAAGCTGGGTGTGGTGTCGCAGAACATGCCGGCCGGCGATGTGTACCAGGCACTGGAAAAGGGCACGCTGGACGCCACCGAGTTCGTCGGCCCGCACGATGACCAGAAGCTGGGCTTCAACAAGGTCGCGCCTTACTACTACTATCCCGGCTGGTGGGAAGGTGGCGCCGAGCTGGAGTTCTTCGTCAATGCCAAGGCCTATGCCGCGCTGTCGCCCGAGTTCAAGGAAATCGTCGATGTCGCCACCCGCGTGGCTGCGCGCGACATGACCGCCAAGTACGACGCGTTCAACCCGATCGCGATCAAGAAGCTGGTGGCCGACAAGACCCAGCTCAAGGCTTTCCCCAAGGACGTCATGGACGCCGGCTTCAAGGCCTCGATGGAAGTGTTTGCCGAGCACGAGGCCAAGTCGCCCGAGTTCAAGAAGATCCACCAGGACATGCGCGCCTTCCAGCGCGATCAGCTGTTGTGGGAGCGCTTCTCGGAGCTGCGCTACAACCAGTACATGACCTCGGTCAAGCTCTAAGCCTGTGATATCCGCTGCCAAGCTATGAATACCCTCATGCATTGGCAGCCTTCCCGGAACCGGCGGATATGCGCGCCCTGGCGCGACAGCACCGGTTTTTTTTCGCCTGTACATCGCCAAAGAAGCGATGCAGGAGGGAGAGGTTCGTTTTACAACCCCTAAGGAGACCCCGAATGGATCGTCGTTCCATGCTCAAAAATGCCGGTATCGCCGGTGTTCTGGCTGCCGCCGCAGCCCCAGCCGTGCACGCACAACCTGCACTGCGCTGGCGCATTGCCTCCAGTTTCCCCAAGTCGCTGGACACCATTTATGGTGCGGCCGATGTGTTTGCACAATCGGTCAAGGCGCAAACCGGCGGTAAGTTTGAAATCTCTGTCCACCAGGCTGGCGAGCTGATGCCCGCGTTCAACGTGGTGGATGGCGTGCAAAACGGTTCCGTGGAAGCGGCGCACACAGCGCCTTACTACTTCTTCGGCAAGAACGAAGTGTTTGCGATTGGCGGTGCGATTCCCTTCGGCATGAACTCGCGCCAGCTGACCTCGTGGATGGTCGATGGCAACGGCGGCAAGCTGATGCAGGAGTTCTACGCCAAGTACAACATCGTGCCTCTGCCATGCGGTAACACGGGCGCGCAGATGGGCGGCTGGTTCCGCAAGGAAGTCAAGTCCACCGAGGACATCAAGGGCCTGAAGTTCCGCGTGGGCGGCTTTGCCGGCAAGGTGATCGAGCGCATGGGCGGCGTGCCCCAGAACATTCCGGCCGGTGAAATCTACCAGTCGCTGGAAAAGGGCACCATCGATGCGGCCGAGTGGATCGGTCCTTACGACGACCTGAAGCTGGGTCTGAACAAGGTAGCTCCTTTCTACTACTACCCCGGCTGGTGGGAAGGTTCGCTGAACCTGTCGCTGTACATCAACGACAAGGCCTTCAACAGCCTGAGCAACGAGTACAAGGCCATCGTGCGCGCGGCCGCCATGGAGGCGCACGTAACTTGCCAGGCGCGTTACGACTCGCGCAACCCCGGCGCGCTCAAGCAACTGGTGGCGGCCAAGGCCAAGGTGCTGCCTTTCCCACAGCAGGTGCTGGAAGCCTCGTTCAAGAGCGCCATGGACCTGTACGCCGACCTGGACAACAGCAACCCCGACTGGAAGAAGATCTACGCCGACTACCGCAACTTCCAGCGCGACCAGGTGCTGTGGTTCCGCTTTGCCGAAGGCCGCTTCGACAACTTCATGTCCACCCAGAAGCTGTAATGGCGACGGGATCCGGCATACAAAAAGGCAGCCATCTGGCTGCCTTTTTTTGACCCTGCTGTTTTAAAAAAGAAGCAGTCAGCGCTTGTCAATAAACACTTTCAGCTTCAAAACAGCGGGAAAGCATCGAATAACAAGCGTAGCGTGCTCATGATTGTGGAGCGTCCTGGGCGGCGGCGCTGCGCTGGGACCACCACCACACCAGCATGCCGCACACCACGGTGATGCATTGCCCCAGCGCCAGGGCCAGGCCGCTGTGGAACAGCTGGGGCACCACGGCCCCGGCCATGATGGCGAACACGCTCATCTGCGTGAAGCCCTGCAGCGACGAAGCCAGGCCGCGCATGTCGGGGAACAGGGCCATCACCTGCAGCGACAGGATGGGCATCAGCAGCGCCAGCCCCAGGGTGTAGCAGGCGATGGGCAGCACCGCCCAGGGCACGACCGGCATGTCGGTCAGCAGGTGGTAGAGCACATTGCTGGCGCAGCCCAGCAGCAGTGCGCCGTAGCCGATGCGCTGCTGCACCCGGGGCGCGATCTGCTTGGCCAGCACGCCGGAGATGGCTGAGCCCAGCATGGAGCCACCGATCAGCGGGATGAACAGCCAGCCGAAGGAGGTTTCCTCCAGCCGGAGGATGCCCATCACGAACTCGGCAGCCGCGCTGATGTAGATGGCGTTGGCCCCGGCCATCAGGGCCAGGCCGGCCACCATGCGGCGGAACTGGCGGTGCCGCAGTGCGGTGAGGTAGTTGCCGGCGATCACCCGCAGGTGCAGCGGCACGCGCTTGTCGGGGGGCAGGGTCTCGGGCAGCACGCGCCAGCACAGCAGTGTCAGCAGCAGGCCAAAACCGGTCAGGAAGAAGAAGGCTGCGCGCCAGCCGCCGTGGGCCTGCAGCCAGCCGCCAAACACCGGTGCAATCGCCGGCGCCAGGCCAAAGCAGAACATCACCATGCTCATCATGCGTTGCGCGTCGGCGCCGTGGAAACGGTCCTGCACGATGGCGCGCGCAATCACCATGCCGGCGCCGGCCATGGCCCCCTGGGCGCAGCGCACGGCGATCAGGGCCTCGATGCTCTGCACCAGGGCCGCTACGGTGGAGGTGATGGCAAACCCCAGGCTGGCGAAGACCAGCACGCGGCGGCGGCCGAAGGTGTCGCTGAGCGTGCCGTAGAACAGCATGGTGATGGCCATGGCCAGCACGTACACGCTCAGGGTCTGCTGGACGGCCGCGGGGCCGACGGCAAACTCTTGCGCGATGGCGTGGAAGGAGGGCAGATAGGTGTCGATGCCCAGGGCACCCATCATGGTACACAGCGCGAGAACAAAGGTCAGAGAGAGGTTACGTGGCATGCAGAGCGGTTGGCGGTGGCCCCGCGATTGACGGGCCCCAAGAAAAAAGGCACATGCGCCGCATGTGCCTGGGGGGCAGGTGCTGGGTCGCAGTTTACGACGGGCGCACGCGCTGGGCGCTTTTGGGGCGGAAGGCTTTGCACACGGTGTCCTGGGTTTCCAGGTAGGGCCCGCCGATCAGATCGATGCAGTAGGGCACGGCGGCAAAGATGCCGGGCACCAGCTGCTGGCCGCTGCTGTCCTTGAGGCCTTCCAGCGTTTCGGCAATCGCCTTGGGCTGGCCGGGCAGGTTGATGATCAGGCTGCGGCCGCGGACCACCGCCACCTGGCGCGACAGGATGGCCGTGGGCACGAACTTCAGGCTGATCTGGCGCATCTGCTCGCCAAAGCCGGGCATTTCCTTGTCGGCAATTGCCAGCGTGGCTTCGGGCGTCACATCGCGCAGGGCCGGGCCCGTGCCGCCGGTGGTCAGCACCAGGCTGCAACCGGCATCCACCAGCTCCACCAGCGTCTGGCTGATGGTGGCCTGCTCGTCGGGAATCAGGCGCGCATCGAAGGTGATCGGGTTGTGCAGTGCGCGTGCCAGCCAGTCCTGCAGCGCGGGCAGGCCCTGGTCGGCGTACACGCCGCTGCTGGCACGGTCGCTGATCGAGACGATGCCGATCTTCACTGCGTCGTGCAGGCTCATGCCTCGTCCTCGTCGTCCAGCAAGTCGTCGTCCACGGCGGGCTCTGCGGCGCCGGCCGTGCCGTTGATGTGCGCCAGCAGCAGCTGGAACAGTTCGCGGTAGGCCTTGCCCTTCTTGGCCGGCGGCAGGATGTGGCCCTTGGCTTCGGCCTCCTTGGCCTTGGCGATGGCGGTGGCATCGTCCTTGCGCACCTGGCGCATCAGCGTGCGCAGCTGCTGCACATCGGTGGCGGGGAACTGGTCCAGCCAGACGCCCAGGTGGTCGTCGCTGACGATCAGGCGGTCGCGCCACTGCTCGGCCACCAGGATGTGGGTCTGCTCGCGGCTGACGCCGGTGCGCTGCTCTTCCAGCGCGGCCTTGGCGGCTTCGACCTGGGATTCGTCCAGCTTGCGCATCAGCTTGCCGATGAACTGCATCTGGCGGCGCTTGGCTTCAAAGTTGGTCAGGCGCTTTTGTTCGGCCAGGGCATCCACCAGCTTTTCCGGCAGTTGCAGGCGCTCCAGCAGCTTGGGGCGCAGGCCCAGCAGGGCTTCGCCCAGGTCTTGCAGGGCGTCGCTTTCTTTCTTCAGGTCGGTACGGGTCGCGTCCCATGTGCCTTTGAGTTCGGCCTTCAGTTCCAGGTCGCGGTCGCTGCCTTCGGCAACGAAAACGCCTTTGACGTAATAGCCTTTTTTGGGTTTGCGTGACATGTTGTGTCTGGGGGAATGAGGGTGGCAGCGCAGGGTGCGCCGCAGTGCTGGGTATCATATCCGCCGCTATGAATAAACCTCGCTCCCGCGCCACAAGCACCACCGCCGCACAGGCCGATTCCGGCTTCAGCTACAGCCGTTCGTTTTTGAGGGTCTGGTGGACCAGGCCCTGGCCCATGCCAAGAAGCTGGGCGCCACCGATGCCGGGGCCGATGCCTCGGAAGGCTGTGGCCTGAGCGTGAGCGTGCGCAAGGGCGAGCTGGAGACCGTGGAGCGCAACCGCGACAAGTCGCTGGGCGTGACGGTCTACATCGGCCAGCGCCGCGGCAATGCCAGCACCTCGGACTTTTCGGAAGCCGCCATCCAGCAGACGGTGCAGGCGGCGTATGACATCGCTCGCTTCACGGCCGAGGACCCCACGGCCGGCCTGCCCGACGCGGACGACATCGCCCCACGCGCCACGCACCGGGAGCTGGACCTGTTCCACCCCTGGGACGTGAGCAGCGAAGAGGCGGCGCGCATCGCGGTGGAGTGTGAGGCCGCCGCCATGGCCACGCACAAGCGCATCACCAACAGCGAGGGGGCCAGTGTCTCGGCCCAGCAAAGCCATTTCTTCAGCGCCCACACCCGGGGCTTTGCTGGCGGCTACGCCAGCTCGCGCCACAGCGTGTCGGTGGCGCCGATCGCCTCGCTGCCCGGCCGCCATGGCGAGATGCAGCGTGACTTCTGGTACAGCTCCATGCGCAATGCGCAGGACCTGGCCTCGCCCGAGGCGATTGGCCGCTACGCCGCGCAGCGCGCCCTGAGCCGCCTGGGCAGCCGCAAGATTCCCACCACCGAATGCGCAGTGCTGTTCGAGTCGCCCCTGGCTGCGGGCCTGCTGGGCGGTTTTGTGCAGGCAGTCAGCGGTGGTTCGCTCTACCGCAAGAGCTCCTTCCTGCTGAACTCCCTGGGCAAGCAGATCTTCCCCAAGCACATCCAGATCGAGGAAGACCCCTTCATCCTCGGCGGCAAGGGCAGCTCGCCCTTCGACGACGAAGGCGTCAAGGTGCAGCAGCGCATGGTAGTGGAAGACGGCCGCGTGCAGGGCTACTTCCTGTCGAGCTATTCGGCGCGCAAGCTGGGCATGAAGACCACGGGTAACGCCGGTGGCTCGCACAACCTGATGCTGACGTCCACGCGCACCAAGCCGGGCGACGACCTGGACGCCATGCTGAAGAAGCTGGGCACCGGCCTGCTGGTGGTCGAGCTGATGGGCCAGGGCGTGAACTATGTGACCGGCGACTACTCGCGCGGTGCCTCGGGCTTCTGGGTGGAGAACGGCGAGATCGCCTTCCCCGTGCAGGAGATCACCATCGCCGGCAACCTCAAGGACATGTACAAGGGCATCCAGGCCGTGGGGGCCGATGCCTACAACTACGGCGCCAAGACCGTGGGTTCCATCCTGATCAACCGCATGAAGGTGGCTGGCAGCTGATTCGGCAGGCCTGCCTCTCACCCAGCAGCCTGCGGGCTGCTTTTTTCATGCCGGCCGTGGGCTGGCACACCCTCCAAGCCTGTGTGAAAAGAGGAGCTGCTGGCGCTGACCCAGCAAGCGCTGGAGGCTGTTTTGATCAAAATTTATGCCCGGCCCTGCCAGCCCCGCTGCCGGGTGGGCGCCGGACGGGCGCCACCTGGGTGACTGCGGCTGCGGCCGGGCAGGGCCTGGCCGGGTGATACTCACGCCTTGGTTTTTGCGTGCGTGCACAGGTGTCCTCTCTATGTCTTTGGCTTCCCCCCTTCCTTCTGCCGGCATGAGCCAGCGTGACTGGCTCAGCGCCCTGGTCGTCATCGTCGTCTGGGGGCTGAACTTCGTCGTCATGAAGTGGGGCCTGGCCACGCTGTCGCCCCTGCTGCTGTGCGCGCTGCGCTTTGTGGCGGCGTCCTTGCCATTTGTCTGGTTCGTGCGGCGCCCGCAGGCGCTGCCGTGGTGGCTGCTGGCCGCCTATGGGCTGGTGCAGGGGGTGGGCCAGTTCGGCCTGCTGTTCACTGGCATGAAGCTGGGCATGCCGGCGGGCATGGCCTCGGTGGTGCTGCAGGTGCAGGCCTTCATCACCATGCTGCTGGCGGCCGCCTTCATGGGCGAAAAGCCGCAGCGCTGGCAGTGGTGGGGCCTGGTGTGCGCGATCGCCGGGCTGGCGCTGATCGGTGCCGCCCACGGCGACAGCCCAACCGAGATGACACTGGCCGGTTTTCTGATCACCGTCGGGGCCGCCGCCATGTGGGCCAGCTCCAACCTGCTGACGCGCAAGGCCGCGCAATACGGGGCCTACACCCCGGTGGGCTTCATCGTCTGGACCAGCCTGTTCCCCATCGTGCCGCTGCTGGCACTGTCGGTGGGGGTGGACGGGGTGGAGGCCGTGGCGCAGCAGCTGCAGGGCATCGGCTGGCGCGAACTGGGCGTCATCGCCTATCTGGCGCTGCTGTCCACCTTGTTGGGCTATGGGCTGTGGACGCAGTTGTTGCAGCGCTATGCGGCCAGCACCGTGGCCCCGCTGTCCTTGCTGGTGCCAGTCATCGGCCTGCTGTCGGCTTTGCTGCTGCTGGGCGAGCGTCCCACCATGTGGCAATGGGTGGGCACGCTGGGGGTGCTGGTCGGCATGGTGGTGAACCAGTTTGGCGGCCGCTGGCTGCGGCGCTGACCCCCGGCGCGCGCTGCCGCATTCACCCTTCCAGCCCGGCGGCCCGCATGCCCCGGGCTTTTTTTGTCCCCATCAGGCACGTTGTGGGCCGATGCCCGAGCGGCAAATCCGACTGTTTCATACTGTTGCTCACAGGTGGTTCATCCTTATTATGGAATCCTCAATCGGGGAGGCCGCTACGGGCACCTGCACGCAGGGGTGTGGTGACAGGGCTCGCAACAAAGACAAAAAACCAAAGAACTCAAGGAATTGGCGATGCGAGAAGAATCGAACGACGGTCTGCCCGAAGCAGTGCAGCGCACCCAGTTCCAGGCCCTGGACCGGGTCATGGCGATGGCCAGCTTCGACCTGGACGGGGTGCTGCGCCATGCCAATCGCAATTACCTGCAGTTGCTGGGCCTGACGCTGGAGCAGGCCCTGGGTCGTAGCCACCAGAGCTTTTGCACGGCCGCACAGGTGCACAGCGGCGCCCATGCCGCGCTATGGAGCCAGCTGCGCGCTGGCCAGGCCCATTCGGGCGTGGTGGAACGGGTGCGCAGCGATGGCAGCAGTTGCTGGCTGGAAGCCACCTACACGCCCGTGTGCGATGCCCAGGGTCAGCTCACGCAGATCTTGAAGGTGGCCACCGACGTCACGCAGCGCCACCTGCAGGAACAGGCCCACCAGCAGCACCTGGAGCGCCTGTCGCTGGTGGCCGATGCCAGCGATGCGGCGGTCATCATCAGCGACAGCCAGTCGCGCATCGTCTATGTGAATGGTGGCTTCAGCCGCATGTTCGGCTGGACCCAGGAGGAGGTGCTGGGCCAGGCACCAATCGCCTTGCTGGCCCCGCAGATGCAGGAAACCTTCACCGAACAATACCGCTCGGAGCTGCGGGGCGGCAAGCCGGTGTGGAGCGAGGAGATCGTGGTGGGCAAGCAGGGCCAGCGCTACTGGGCCAAGGTCACCAGCAACCCCGTCATCAACGACCAGGGCGTCTGGAGCTGCACGGTGTCCGTGCTGACGGACATCACACGCTCCAAGATGCACGAGGCCCTGCAGCACCGTGTGCTCGAGGCCATGGCGCGCGAGCAGCCGCTGTCCGAAGTGCTGGACATGGTGTGCCTGGAGGTCGAGCGCATCGCGCCGGAGGTCACGGCCTCCATCCTGGAAGTCGATGCGCAAGGCCTGCTGCACCCCCTGGCCAGCCCCAGCCTGCCAAGCTCATATTCCGCGCTGCTGGATGGCGTCGCAATCGGGCCCGAGGTCGGCTCCTGCGGTACGGCGGCGTGGCGCAATGCCCCGGTGCTGGTGACCGACATCGCGAACGATCCGCTGTGGAGGGATTACAAGCATCTGATCCTGCCGCTGGGCTACCAGGCCTGCTGGTCCACGCCGATTTGCGGCACCGCGGGCAAGCCCATCGGCACGTTCGCGTTTTACTACCGCGATCCGACGGCGGGCGTGGCCTCGGCCTACCACCAGCAACTGGTCGATGCCTGCACCCATTTGTGCGCCCTGGCCCTGGAGCGCGAGCACATCCGGGCGCGCATTCGCCAGCTGGCGTTCTACGACGGCCTGACCGGCCTGCCCAACCGCAGCCTGCTGCAGGCCAATGCCGACCAGGCCATGGCCGCCGCGGCGCGCAACGACGAGCAACTGGCCGTGCTGTTCATCGACCTGGACCGCTTCAAGCAGGTCAACGACTCCATGGGTCACCCGGCCGGTGATGAGCTGCTGCGCGTGGTGGCGGCGCGCCTGCAGAAAGTGCTGGGCCCTGGCGATATCGCCGGCCGCCTGTCCGGCGATGAGTTTGTGGCGGTGCTGCCGCAGTGCGATGCCGAGCGTGTCACGAACACCATCGAGCGCCTGCAGGAGCAGCTGGCCGAGCCCCTGGTGCTGGCCGACAACGCGCTGGCCATCTCCGCCAGCATCGGGATTGCCATGTTCCCCGCCGATGGCCGCGACATGGAGACCCTGCTGCACCGTGCCGACATGGCCATGTACCAGGCCAAGAGCAGTGGCCGCGGGCGCTTCAGCTTCTTCAGCAGCGAGATGAACCGCTTGGCGCAGGAACGCCTGGCGCTGGAAAACGCCTTGCGCAAGGCGCTGCAGGGCGGTGAGCTGCGCCTGCACTACCAGCCGCAGGTGGACCTGGCGACGGGCCAGCTGTATGGGGTCGAGGCGCTGGCGCGCTGGACGCACCCGCAGTTGGGGGAAATCCCCCCGGCGCGCTTCATCCCGCTGGCCGAGGAGTGCGGCCTGATTGCCGATCTGGGCCGCTGGGCCGTGGGCGAGGCCTGCCGCCAGCTGGCTGCGTGGCGCACCCAAGGGCTGGCGGTGCCGGCTGTGTCGGTCAACCTGTCGCCGTCCAGCTTCCACAACCTGGACCTGCCGCGCATGATTGCCGACACCCTGGACCGCCACGCGCTGGCGCCCAAGGACCTGACGCTGGAGCTGACCGAAAGCATCCTGCTGGACACCAACCCCAGCACCATGAAGACCATCGAAGAGGTCCATGCCCATGGCGTGCGCCTGTCCATGGACGACTTCGGTACGGGCTACTCCAGCCTGAGCTACCTGCGCCGCTTGCCGGTCAGCGAACTCAAGCTGGACCGCAGCTTCGTGGCCGACCTGGAGCACGACGAGGCCGCACGCGCACTGAGCAGCGCGATTCTGGGCATCGGCCAGAGCCTGCGCCTCACCGTGGTCGCCGAAGGCGTGGAAACCCCGGTGCAGAACATCATGCTGCGCGAGCAGGGCTACCCCGTGGCCCAGGGCTTTCTGTTCGCCCGGCCGCTGGCCCCGCAGGATCTGGAGCGCTGGCTGGTGGCCCGCATGGCCCCCGCGCAAGCCAGCGCCGACCAGCCGGTGCACGGCGAGGAATCGGCATAAAAATAGCTGTTGGCGCAGGTGTGGACTGCGCCAACAGCTATGAAATTCGGGGCATTCCCGGTGGGTTCTATTCACCTGCAGGGTGCCGTCCAGCCGTCCAGACGCCCGGTCTCAGTAGGCCGCGCCGGGCGTGGCCGGGGCCACCACCGTGGCGCCAGCAAACTGGGTGCGCAGCTTGCGCGCAGCGTTCACGAACATCAGCACGTCCACGCCCACGGCCACAAAGCTGCAGCCGAGTTGAAGATAGCGCTGCGCCAGTACCGGGTCCGAGGTCAGCGTGCCCGCGGCCTTGCCGCTGGCGATGATGGTTTGCATCGCGCCTTCGATGGCGGCCTGGACCTCGGGGTTGCCGCGGTGGCCCATGGAGGCGGCCAGATCGGCCGGGCCGATGAACACGCCGTGCACACCGTCCACGGCGCAGATCGCTTCCAGGTTGGCCAGGGCCGTGGTGGTTTCGGCCTGCACCAGCAGGCACCGCATCCTTCCTGTCGCAGCTGACCTTTGTGCACCAGCGCGGTGCCGTGGCCTTCATGGCGCGCAGCGTGGCCCGCCACCACGCGGCCCTGGGCACGCTGGCCGTGCTGGACCTGGCCGTGCCGATCGAGTTGCCCCCCGTCGGCCTGATCACGCTGCGCGGCCAGCCGCCGACCCCCACCACCGGGCTGCTGCTGGAGTGCCTGCGCGAGGTGGCCGCAACGCTGCGCGCCGGCGATTGAGCGCCTGGCGGCACCGGCCAGCCGGGCATCTGCGCCACAATGGCTGCGGTGCACAATGCGCACCCACACGCGTTTTCCATGACACCCAGCCTTCCACCTCCGAAGAAAAGCGAGGGCCCTCTCCTGTGGGGGCCCGAATCGGCCTCGCCCCTGGTCAGCGAGGCAGCGCATTTCGAGCGCTGGCGCCGTCGCACCTGGCAGTTGCACCTGTCGGTGGCGCTGAGCCACCTGTATGCGCTGGCGCTGTTCCTGGGCCATGCCTGGGCCGGCTATGCGCCGCTGCGTGCCGTGCTGTGGTACGGCCTGTGGATTGCCGTGGGCATGGCCTTCATCACCTGGGCCTATGCCAGCGGCTGGAGCCAGAAGCGGCGCGATCCGGGCTTGTTCCTGGAGCACCAGCTGATGTCGATTTCCGGGGTGCTGGGGCTGCTGGTGGTGGCCCCGCAGGTGGCGTTCCAGGCCCTGGTGATGCTGCTGGTGTTCAGTGCCGACGGTTTTCTGGCACGGCGGCGCACCAGCTTCTGGCTGACCTGGGGCCTGACCCTGGCCCTGGTGGCCGTGGTCATCTGCTGGCGTGGGCCACAGATGCGCATGGTCACCGATACCCTGGCCGGCCAGCTGCTGACGGCCGCCGTGATGCTGGGTGCGGTGGTGCGCTGCAGCATGCTGGTGACCTATTTCCGAGGCATGCAGTACCGGCTGAGTGCCAGCAACCAGAAGCTGGCGGCGGCCCTGGCCCACATCGAACAACTGGCGCGCTACGACGAGCTGACCGGCGTGGCCAACCGCCGTGGCGTGCTGGAGCGGCTGCACCTGGCGCTGGAGGGCGTGCAGCGCCACGGCACGCCATTGAGCATTGCCCTGCTCGATATCGACCACTTCAAGAGCATCAACGACCAGTACGGACATGGCTGTGGCGATGCGGTGCTGCGCGCCTTCGGCAGCTTGCTGTCGACCGAGATGCGTGCCATCGACGTGGCCGGGCGCTACGGTGGCGAGGAGTTCCTGCTGGTGCTGCCGGAGACCGACATTCCCCAGGCCCTGGTGCTGCTGGAACGCCTGCGCCAGCGCACGCAGGACATGCCCTGGGACCGCCTGGTGGACCAGCCCGTGACCGTGACCTGCACCGTGGGGGCCACCCAGTACCAGCCCGGCGAGCCGGTCGAGGCCGCCATCGCCCGCGCCGATGCCGCCATGTACAGCGGCAAGGCCCTGGGGCGCAACCGCGTGATCATCGACGGCATGGGCGGCTGAGCCCGGTGGCCAGCACTGGCGCGCGCCAGTACCGGTTCAGCGTCGGGTTAGGGGGCCGTGCAGGCGGCGTCCAGCCCTGCCATGCCGGCCAGCTTTTGCAGGCGTGAGCGCTGATCCAGGCAGGCCTGGCGCTGGGCCGCGGCGGCCTGCTGCTGCGCGGTGTGTGCGGCCTGGTCGCGCTCGGCCTGCAACTGGGCGATGCGCTGGCGGATCTGCGGCATAGCCGCCAGGGCGGCCTTCTCGCCTTCCAGGATGGCGCTGGCACGCTGGCTGAAGTCGGCCGCGCCGATGTCCAGCACCTGGGGGCGGATGACCACGTCGGCGCGCTCCAGTTCGGCCTGGCCCAGCTTCTGGCCCATGATGGCGATGGACTGGTTCAGGGTGCCCAGCATGTCGCCTGGCGTCTTGCCGCGGGCCTTGCTGGAGATGTCCACGGCGATCACCACATCGGCGCCCAGCTGGCGTGCGGCATCGACCGGCACGGGGCTGACGACGCCGCCGTCCACATAGTGGTGCTTGCCGATGCGCACGGGCTGGAACACGCCCGGCACGCTGCTGGATGCACGCACGGCCTGGCCGGTGTTGCCGCGGGCGAACACGGTGCGCGCGCCATCCTCCAGCCGCGTGGCCACGGCCACGAAGGGCTTGGACAGCTGCTCCAGCGGTTTGCGCTGCACCTGCTGGTTCACATAGTCCTCCAGTTTCTGGCCCTGCACTAGGCCGCCGGACGACAGCTGCAGGTCGCGGATCTTGGCCTCGTCCAGGGACACGGCCTTTTCCTGCAGCTCAAAGGCATGCATGCCACTGGCATACAGCGCACCCACCACGCTGCCGGCGCTGGTGCCGGAGACGACGGCCGGGGCGAAGCCATTGGCCTCCAGCATCTTGATCACGCCGATGTGGGCAAAGCCCTTGGCGGCGCCGCCGCCCAGCGCGATGCCGATTTTGAGCGGCGCCGAGGGCGGGGCGGAGGTGGTGGTGGCGGGGGTGTCCGCAGTGCGGGGGGGAAGGCTGCCGCAGGCCGTGAGGGCGGTGAGGCCCAGAATGACACAGGGGCGCAACAGGGCGGTCAGGCGCATGCCGGAAAGTGGGGTGGTTGCTGAAGCGCAAAGTGTATCGACCCGCGTGGCGCAGGGGGGCGGTATGGCCTTAGAACGTGTTTACGATCTCCTGAGCAGTAGGGCCAGGAAAGCCAAGTGGACGAACTGCAGGCTGGTGTTCAAGAGCCGCTCGCAGTTCTTCCATAGCCTCCTGTTCTTGTCCAGCCACGCA
>NZ_JAZHFR010000240.1:0-393 GCF_036541385.1 Comamonas sp. GCA5
CGATCACTTCCAGTTCCAACGTATCGGATATTTCACGGTTGATCCTGATAGCAAGCCTGACAACTTGGTATTTAACCGCACTGTGTCACTCAAAGACGCATGGAAAAAAGCCAATAAATAATCAAGATTGTTTCAATGGAATCAATATCTTTCATTCAGTGGTGTCTGGATCATCTCAATTACTGGACATCACTTTGCTCATGGCTATTGAGAGTTCTTTCATCCCTTTTCCCTCAGAAGTAGTGGTGCCGCCTGCTGCTTATAAAGCAGCGGTGGGCAGTGGCGATCTCAATGTCTTTTTGGTGGTAATATTCGCTACCATAGGAGCAGATATAGGCGCACTGATCAACTATGTGCTCTCCATGTACCTCGGCAGGCCGATAGTATACAAAT
>NZ_JAZHFR010000241.1:0-393 GCF_036541385.1 Comamonas sp. GCA5
CCTCGGTAAACGAACACCATGACGTCTGTGGCAGGAACGACTGCGGGAAGTGGATCACACGCTCTATACCAGGGATGGACTTGAGCTCATCGACGTGGATTTTATCTTCGTCACCCATATTCATCACGGTATGGATACCCGAGCGGTCGAATCCAGCTTCGTTACTATCGTTGAGCCAGCGTACCTGCAACATGAGCACAGTGGTGCAAAATATGAGAAGCACACTCATCGTGAGCTGTAACCAGAGGCATGTCATGGTGAAGTTATACTTCATACCATTGGGAGCAGAGGATGGCTTTAGATTGGACTGTATGCTGCTCTGCATAAAGTGCCTCACGGGCAGAAGTGCTATACCCAGAGATAGCACTACCAGGAGCAAGGCATAAAGCAGGG
>NZ_JAZHFR010000242.1:0-388 GCF_036541385.1 Comamonas sp. GCA5
GATGGCTACCTATGCTCCAGCTCACCACCATCCCATCGAAACAATCAATCACTGGCGACAGGTAAATCTTGCCCGCGGGAATCTGGAATTCAGTAATGTCGGTGAGCCACTTCTGATTGGGCGCAGCGGCATGGAAGTCTCTATTGATGATGTTTTGCGGGGCTGCGCTGATCTCACCTAGGTACGAGTTGTACCTGCGGCGTTTAGGCTTGGACACGAGCAGTCCTTCTTGCTTCATTAATCGGCGCACCACTTTCTCGGAGATGCCTGGGCTGCTGCCGGTTTCGATGACACCTTGTTAAGGTGGCAGATGAAACCGGAGGTGGTTAATGGAGAGAAGAAGGACATTCAGTCGCGAGTTCAAACTCGAGGCGGTCAAACTGGTCGT
>NZ_JAZHFR010000243.1:0-386 GCF_036541385.1 Comamonas sp. GCA5
TCAATGGCGTGCACGTTATAGACACAGAAGAACTTAGGATAAAAGCGCTAAAATGGCTTGATATAAAGGATGTCTGGGGCATCGGGCGTAAAATGTGGAAAGATTAAATCGTATAGGAGTACACAAAGCACTGGACTTCACTCAGATTACAGAAAGCTGGGTTCTGAAGAATATGACTATCACAGGCCTTAATCTACAAAGAGATTTAAAAGGGATATCTTCGATCGGAATGGAAGAGCGCGAGAAAAGAAAAAGTATCTCGATTACCAGAACCTTTGATAAAGAATACAACAGTTTTGAAGAATTAAGAGAACGCATAGCGACTTTTACGGCATTATCAGCAGCCAAATTACGTGAGCAACACTCATTATGCCTTCGCATGCATG
>NZ_JAZHFR010000244.1:0-385 GCF_036541385.1 Comamonas sp. GCA5
AGACGAGGTTTTGCACTTTGGTGTGCGCCCCAAGAAACAAACCGCGCAGCAGGACTCCATTCAAATCTCGTGATGTCGTGCGACTCACAATGCAACAAGCGAGCTTGTCTGCTGCTGGTCTGACCTGTCTATTGCATCTTTGATTTCACGTCTGGCAAGTTTAGGGGTTGGCTTAAGCGATGAACTCGCCGGACCTGGTGCTGATATGAGTGGCTTCGTAGCTACGTTGATGTGTCATCAATGCCCAGAGGATGCGAGCATTTTTATTAGCAAGAGCCACGACAGCCTTTTGCCATCCACTGCGCTGCCTCAATGCTATGGCCCATTGGGAGATAGGGTCGAGGTTGTATTTGCCCGTGAGCACCACTGCTTTGGCTCCCTGTAT
>NZ_JAZHFR010000245.1:0-380 GCF_036541385.1 Comamonas sp. GCA5
GCCCCCCGCGTGGCCGCCAAGCTGGACGTGGGCCAGATCAGCGACATCACCGCCGTGATCGCCGCCGACACCTTCGAGCGCCCCATCTACGCCGGCAACGCCATCGCCACCGTGCAGTCGGCCGATGCCACCAAGGTCATCACCGTGCGCTCCACCGGCTTTGATGCCGCGGCAGCCACCGGTGGTTCTGCGACGGTGGAAACCGCCGCCGCCGTGGCCGACTCTGGCAAGAGCGCCTTCGTGGGCCGTGAAGTCACCAAGAGCGACCGCCCCGAGCTGACCGCCGCCAAGATCATCGTCTCCGGTGGCCGTGCCCTGGGCAGCGCCGAGAAGTTCAACGAAGTCATCACCCCCCTGGCCGACAAGCTGGGCGCCGCCAT
>NZ_JAZHFR010000246.1:0-378 GCF_036541385.1 Comamonas sp. GCA5
AAATTACAGACGGAAAACGAAGCTTATGCTATGGCTATTGAAAGGGTAATCGCTTGTACTTTGCCGGACGTCGTGAGATGGATCCCAAAAGACTTATGCCCAGCGACGCTAACTTTACAATGCGTATGAGCTATGGTTCTATCAAGAGATACGAACCTGCCGATGCTGTGACATATAGATACTACACCACAGATAAAGGTCTGCTTGAAAAGTATGACCCGAACTCAGATGAGTTTAATCTGCAAAAAGATATTCTGGATTTGGTAAAGCGTAAAGATTTCGGCAAATATGGTGTGAATGGAAATCTCAATATTGCATTCCTTTCTACCAACGACATCACAGGCGGAAACTCTGGAAGTCCTGTATTTAACAAAAACG
>NZ_JAZHFR010000247.1:0-377 GCF_036541385.1 Comamonas sp. GCA5
GATAAAACACGCCAAGTCCACGATATCAATATCAAAGACTTAATTTTTAAACCATATCATGGATGGTAACTCGATATGACCCTTGCGCTAGTAGAAACAACTTCTCGATCCACCAACGCCTATTATTTGGCGCGCCAAAACCAGATGGAATCGAATGTGCGTAGTTATCCACGCAAACTGCCGCTGGCTATTGCCAAAGCCCACGGCTGCTGGTTGACGGACGTGGAGGGTACGGAGTATCTGGACTGCTTGGCAGGCGCGGGGACTTTGGCCTTGGGGCACAACCATCCCGCAGTGATTGAAAGCATTCAAACCACGCTGGCCAGCGGGTTGCCCTTGCATACGCTGGATTTGACGACGCCCCTCAAAGACGCGTT
>NZ_JAZHFR010000248.1:0-376 GCF_036541385.1 Comamonas sp. GCA5
TACAGCCCAAGCCTGAGGGCGAGCACAAACCCTTCAAGGCGTATGAGCCTGGCTATGTACATGTAGATGTGAAGTACCTGCCCCAGATGCACGATGAGGACAAGCGCCGCTATGTTTTTGTTGCCATCGATCGAGCTACACGCTGGGTGTTCATTGATATCAAGCAGCACAAGACGGCAGCATCCGCCAAAGCCTTCTTGGCTGCCGTACGCAAAGCTGCAGCGTTCAAGATCCACACCATCCTCACCGACAACGGCAAAGAGTTCACAGACCGATTGTTTGGAAGCCGCACACGTCAGCCCTCAGGCGAGCACGAATTCGACCAGTTATGCCAAGCATTGGGGATAGAGCATCGGCTGACCAAGCCAAAGACGCC
>NZ_JAZHFR010000249.1:0-353 GCF_036541385.1 Comamonas sp. GCA5
CATCGAGTCGGTGAACATGGGCCTGAGGAAGCTGACCAAGAACCGGGGCTCGTTCCCCAGCGACGAGGCGCTGACCAAGCTGTTCTACCTGGCCCTGCGCAACATCAGCCAGAAGTGGACCCTGCCCATCCGGGATTGGAAGGCTGCGCTGACCCGCTTTACCATTGAGTTCGGAGACCGCATCTCCGTCAATTGAAGTCCGAACCGTTTACACAAAAATTCGGACACCCCCCTTATGCAAATCAGTCGTGGCTCTATTTATTACCGCCGCAAGTCACCAAACAGTGAGCAAGTTTCGTTGGCCCACACCTTGGATGCGTTACATGTAGCCCACCCATTTGCGGGCTCACGCA
>NZ_JAZHFR010000024.1:0-45906 GCF_036541385.1 Comamonas sp. GCA5
CGGAGCACCAGGAGATCGCATGGCGTCTCTGCCAGTAAATTGCTTCATCCATCCTGCGGGACGTCCCATAAACACCTCCTGATTAAAGGTGTTGCGACGACCGGTTGAATCCACCCAATACGTCAGCATCCGCTACACCGAACGGTTGGACCAGGCGGGCATACAGCCCTCGGTGGGCAGCCGGGGTGACAGCTACGACAACGCGCTGGCCGAGACCATCAACGGTCTGTACAAGGCCGAGCTGATTCACCGCCGGGGCCCCTGGAAGACCAGGGAATCCGTGGAGCTGGCCACCTTGCAGTGGGTGCACTGGTTCAACCATGTCCGACTACTCACGCCGATTGGGGGCATCCCTCCGGCAGAAGCTGAGGCAAACTACTGGAGGCAACTAGCCGTCAGCGACACCTCGGCAGAGGTGTCAACTTAAACCAATCGGCCTCCTCAAAACCCGGTGCGATTCAGTTCGTTCACTTGGCATTTGTCGTTCTGCTTCTGCGGAGATCGTAAACACGTTCTAAGAACGTGTTCAAAGTCTCCTGTGCAGAAGGCCCAAGAATGCCAAGTGGACGAACTGCAGGCTGGTGTTGAGCCAGCGCTCGCAGTTCTTCCACAGCCGCCGATTCTTCTCCAGCCAGGCAAAGCTGCGCTCGACGATCCAGCGCTTGGGCATGACCTTGAAGGTGTGCAACTCGCTTCTCTTGGCAATCTGTACCGTGACGTGCCCACCCACAATCTCCTGCACACCCTGCGCAAAGGGCTTGCCTGTGTAGCCGCTGTCGCACAACAGGCTTTGCACCCTGACCAAGGAGAGCTTGCAGCGCTTGAGTGCCTGCAGCGCGCCCTTGCGGTCCGTCACCTCGGCCGTGGTCACGGCTACTGCGTGCGGCAGCCCCTGGGTGTCCACCGCAATGTGACGCTTGATGCCCGAGACCTTCTTGCCCGCGTCATAGCCCTTCAGGCCCGCCGTGTCCGTGTTCTTCACGCTCTGCGCATCGATCATCAAGAACGCGCTGCAGGCGTTGCGCACCCGTCTCGCGCGGGCCGCGCCAACCTGATTTTTTTAAAGCCTGCTCCAGCAGGCTGCCACCCTCGCGTGGCTCGCTCTAGATCGCAAAGTACGAGTGCACGGTGCGCCACTTGGGAAAGTCGCCGGGCAGTGCGCGCCACTGGTAGCCTGTGCGCAGCAGATACAGCACCGCACAGAACACCTCGTACAACTCCACCTTTCGGGGCGCCGTCTTTCTGCGCGCACTCTCCAGCAATGGACGGATCGCTTCGAACTGCTCGCGCTTGATATCGCTCGGGTAACCTTTTCTCATCTCGCAAGCTTCTCACATCAGACGAGACTTTGAACACGTTCTAAGCGGCCAGGGCTTCCAGCTTATCGGCCAGCTTCGACAACCACAGCAGGCGCTCCGCATCGTAGCTGTAGGCGTTGTACGTGGCTTCAATCTCGGATGGCACGTGGCCAAGGATGGCCTCTGCCACTTCACTCGGGCACCCAAGCGATGGCAGCATCGTGCGGGTCGTCCGGCGCAGGTTGTGCGGTGTCCAGTCTGTGACTGGCAGCACACCCCTGGTTTTCCCCTCGCGTTTCGACTTCGGACTGTAGGGCTGCAGGTCGTAGATATACGTCGAAAACGTGTGCTGCGTGTATGGCTTGTCGCCCACGCCGCGGAACAAGAACTCCCCCTTGTCGGTATCTTGCAGCCGACGCAGAACAATCTCCCTTGCGCGACCCAGCAACGGCACACGCAAGTCGGTTGCATCCTTGAATCGCGCATTCTTTGTGAGTTCCTTCGGAACCGTCCACCACAAGACCCCCTCCTTCTCTGCAAGGTGCTCGGGCTTCATTCCCAAAATCTCAGACCCCCGCGTGCCTGTCCACAGGTACATCACCACTGTGTCAGCCCCAACCTTGTGCATGTTGGGCAGCCAGCGCAGCAGCAACCCCACCTCTTCCTCCGTCAGCGCCCGACGCTTCTGGCCAACGTGCTTGCCGCCGATGATCTTCCCCTTGGACTTCAGCCGTCCCTTCATCACGGCCTGCCACCAGTTGGGCACATCCCCATCCAGGCGGCCGGCATCGAGCGCATAGTCCCAGGCCGACCCCATAAGGGAGCGGAGCTTTTGGGCAATCGTTGGAACGTGCTTGCGCGAATCCAGCAGGGCAAACGCATGCTGACGCTTCACAAGATTGGCAGGCATCGCCGCAAGCTCGGGGGAACCATCCAGGGCGGACAGCAGGATGCGTGCAGCTGCTTTAGCACCGGCTGGCTTGCGCTCTTGCTCGATGTGCCCCTGGATGAAATCCAGCACCAGTTGACGCACCCTGTACTCGTCGTCAACGGGCTCCTGCACAACAGGCTTTTTGGCTGCCTTCTTCTTTTCGGCCGGGTCGACCCCTGCCTCTTTGGATGCGCGCGCGCTGTCCCACTCCCGGATTGCTTCGTGCAAAGGCATACTTGGCCAGGCGCCCAGCTTCACCTGCTTCAGCCCGCTTGCACCCTTGTACCGATAGGTCCAGGTCTTGCCCTTTTTGTTGGCCAGCAACCGCAGCCCAGGGAACCCCTCGATTGCCATGTACTCGCCATCACTGAGCAGCTTTGCTGCCCTCGGGTCAAACACCATTCGCCACCTCGCTACGGGAATTTGCCAAATACTGAAAGATAGAATCAACCAAGCTCAACCACGCTCGGATGCGATCAAGTATAAGGCTGGTGTAGTTTTTGGTGTAGTTTTTCTGATTTTTAAAGTGTTTTCAGAGGGGAATGCAGTTCTACCATTGAACTACACCCGCCTTGCAGGCGGACTGCCGGTTGACGGCAGCGCGCAAAGCGGACGCTAATCTAACACAAATGCATGCTGCCTCCCGCGCAGTCTCTGCGCATTTTCGGCCTCCCGTATGACCAATGACCTTGACCCCCTGCCCTACGCCGTTCTGATGGTCTGCATGGGCAGCATGCCAACGAAAACGATTTATCAACAAGCCGTTCTCCTTTAAAAACAACAGGTTAAAAACCGATTCGCACAGGCCAAAACGGCTGTGATTCATTGCTTTTCGCGCAATTAAAAACAATCACTTAGCACTTAGTTAGGTGACACGTTGCGGCCACAAACAAGAATTCATCAAGGGGCCGCCAATCGACCAGCCAATCCCCTATCCAAGTCCACCTGGCGCTTCAGCACAGTCACTTGCGCATCTCGCCGTTCGACCAATCCCACAAGTCCGCCAACAACGCCCGCGCTTCGTCCAGCAAGCTCTGCGAGTCGCTGGTGCTGATCTGCGAGATTTCTGCAGGCAGCGGCGTCACCTGCAGCTTGTGCGTGCTGGGTGGCAGTGGCGCGGAGACTGCGCTGCAGCCCTGCAATGCGGCCAGCATCAGCAGCACGGCCAGCCTCCAACCTTTGAATGGTTTGCGTGTATTCATAGATGTTGTCCTGAGTGTTTCCAGAGTGATCAAGCAAGGCGGCAGCCTTAATTTCAGTAGCAGCCTGAGATTTCTGAGCCAGCTCTTGGCCAGCCTTTGCATGCGATGCCTCCAGCCTGCTCACCTCCACCCGCAGGCCATCTACGCGCAACTGCTGCAACAAGACCAAAACAGCCAACCCCAACGCCATCCACTTCCACAACCCGGGCATGAAGCCATCAATCAGCTTGAGCATGGCCGCCCTCCAAGCCACGAATGGCAATCGTGCTGAAATGCCCATCGCGCCCCCAGTCGCGGCACAGCTCGGCCGTGGTGGTGCGCCGGTCGACCAGACCAGGCAGGCGCACGCTTTGACCGTTGACGGTGCCGCGCACCCAGCGGGGCATTTGGGCGCAGGCGGCATCCAGATCGCCGGCATTGGCCAGGGCCAGCAGCGTGCTGCCCTGCACGGCCGGCGCGCCCAGGTTGTAGATCATGTCGATGAAGCTGGCCTGCACCCACACGTTGTAGGTGGACCAGTGCTTGAACATACGCTTGGCTGCGCGCTCAGCCTCCAGGTACTTGGGCAGCTCCAGCCGGTAGCAGTCGTCTTTGCTGTAGTAGCGCCCAGCCACCACCTCGGGCCCAGTGACGCCGTTGCACACGGTCAGCGGCTGCCCCTTGCCCAGCTTGTCAACGTAGGGCAAACCGATGTGCCGGCCACTGCTTTCATAGTGGGCGCCCAGCTCCATGGCCAGCTGCACGCCCTGGCTGGGCTTGGCAGGCTGGTCGACCGCCATGTAGGTGGTCGCGCCCACAGCAAAACCCAATGCCACCTGCAGCAGCTTGTTGCGCAAGATTGCAGGTACTTTGCTCATCGCAGCCCCCTCCAGGCGCTCCACGCCGTGACGCAGGCCGCACCAAAGGCCACGATGGCAGCTGCCGGCCGCGCCAGCTTACCCACCCAGTTGAACACCTTGATGGCGCCCGTCATGGCCGAGAAGAACTCCAGCAGGTCCGCCAACTGCTGCTTGAGCTCATGCAACTCTTTGCGCGTGGCTGTCAACTCGCGCTCGATGCCGGCCATGCGTGCGCTGCCGTTGTCAAACTTTTGATTGATCTGCTGCAGCGTGGTTGCTGGCAGCTCGTTACCGTGATCGTCGACCATCCCCACCCTCCTACACTTCAATCAACACATAAGGCAGCACGGGTGCATCGCCCGTGATCTCCCCTGCCTTGACATACACCTTGGCCGCCAGCGCTTTGCCCAGCGGATTGCGCACCCGCAGCTGCCCACCAGCTCCCTCCAGCGTTACCACCGCTGTGCCATCGGCATAGACCGCCGTGACAGATCCGGTCTGCACCGGCTCATCGGGCAACAGGCTCAGCAGCCGCTTGTACAGATTCGTGCTCATGCAGCCACCCTTTCCACTGTTACTTGCTGGCGCACCTTGGGCAGCGCAGCACTCACGCTCACACCACGCACCAGGCCGCGCCAAGTGCCGTCTAGGTCAGCAACTTCCAGCAACTGGCCAGGCTGCAGCACACCGGGGTTGGTGCCGCCGGTCAGCACGGGCATGTTGATGGTCTGCATCAGCTTGTCACCGCTGGCAGCCAAAGCCCAGCTGCCGCGCATGCGCGCAGCGACAGCCTGAGTGATCAAGTCATCCTGAATCTGGGGCGAGAGCTTTTCGCCGGCCGTGCCGGCACGCACCACGTGGCCATGCACGCCACCCACCGGGCCACCGGTCACATACACCGCGTTGTAGGCAGCGCGCGGCTCAGGGTTGAGGTCATCGGTCACGATCACAGCCGCTGGCATTTGCACTTGCACATCGGCACCCGCCCACTCCCACGGCAGCACGGGATAGCGTGGAGCGATGATCAGTTGCTCATCTGTACGATGGCTGCGTACCACCGCGCCCACGCTTTCCGCCACACGTATGACGGCCTGCAGCGGTGTGCCTTGGTAGCTGAAGGCACCACCGGGCACCGTCCAGTCATCAATGTCCCAGCTCAAGCCGACGCCCGTGAACTCCAGCGCCTGCAGCGCAATTTGCTGCGCCGTCATCGCCGCAGTCGGGCTCCAAACCTGCGTCGGCATATAGGGGGCAGCCAGCAGCGCCGTGGTAGACACCCCATTGACCTGCACGCGGTGATTGCCAAAGGCCCGCGTGCGCGGCGTAGACATCACAGCAAACACAAAGGGGATGCCATCAATCACCACCGCATGCGGGCAGGCAGACCCGCCACAGGGGCCAGCTGCTCCATCAGGTGCTCAGGGCCGCTGGCACTCAAGCTCCAATAGCAGCTATCGTCGTTGGTAGCGATGGTCACGCCGGTCAACTGCACCGGCTCCATGCTTGGCAGCAGGTGCGCCGTGAGGGTGTGTACTTGCATATAAACCCGTAAAAGAGGGATGACGTATTGCGCAACCGGCTGCGGCTCCTGGCCGCCGCTCTTCCAGCAGCGAAACACCAGGTGTGCAGGTAGCCCAGCCGCATACGCTTGCTTAAAGATCAGCTTGGCGGGCAGGCCCGGCACATAGCAAGGCTCCGGCGGCTGGGGCGGTGGTCGCTGCCACATGCCAGGACCGGGGCGTATGGCCTCTTCAAACCTGCTCAGACCACCAGCGCTGACGGGGCTGCCCTGACCAAAGCTGGCCAGCCAGTGGCCTGACGCAGCCTGGCCGCGCTGAAAGTGGCTTTGCACCGCATTACGCAGGCGCACCGCTTCTTCAAAGCGCACCAGCGCCAAGGCCTGCAGGGCTGCCGCGTTTTGCACAGCATCCAGCACCGCCGCATGCCTGCGCTGCCCCTCTTGGTAGCGGCTGATGATGGCCACGCGCATGGGGGCGGCGTCTTGCACGCTGTCAGCGCCTGCACCGCGCACGGTCTGGGCTTGCTGCCACAGGGCGCGCACCTGGCGAGACACATGGCGGGCGTCTTGCCAGATCTGATTGACTGCGGTTTGGGTGCGCTGCGACTGCTGCCACAGGGCCTGCAGCTGCATGCTGCGCGGCAGGGCGTCTTGCCCGCGTTCTTGGGCACTGCCGACCATGGGGCGGCTCACATTCACATTCCAGCGCACAGCCACATTGCCACGCAGCCCCGTGATGCGCCCCTGGGCGCGCAACTGCAGCACGCTGGCCATGCGCACCTGGCCACGCAGGCCGGTGATGCGCCCCTGGGCCGACAGCGCATAGGTGGGTACTTCCGCATCACCGCCCGCACCAAACACCAGGCGCACGGGATTGCCCGCCGCCGGGCGCTGCTGGTCAAAGATAAGGCGCGTGCTGGCCATGGCTTAGCCCAGTGCAGAGCCGGTCAGGGTCACGATGCCCCCGGCGTAGAACTGGGGCGCAACCTCACCCTCCGGCACGGTGCCGCCCGCCACTTCAAAGCAGCCACCCACGCCTGCGGCCGTGACACCGCCCTCGGCCAGCACGGCGCCATCAGCGGCCACCAGCTCAGCCCAGCGCGGCACGCCACTTGTGAGCACCATCGTGCCCGCCACGCTTTGTGGCTGCAGCGACAGCAGGCCATCGGCAACGACGCCTGCAGGCCGTGCCAGGGGGATCTCCAGCCAGGGCGCGGGGCTGACGCCCATGGTGTCTGGCCGAGCCGTGGTGTACAGGCGCACCGCGGCGTTGCCGGTGGCGCCAATGTCCAGACGCGCCAGCGTGGCCTGCAGCTGGGCCAGCAGCAATACGTCGCCCAGGCGCCACTCGTAGTAGGCCGGGGCCGTCATAGCATCACCTCGGGGGTCAGGTCATTCGCCACCACGGACCGCTGCAGGCCTTCGTGGTCCCAGGCAATCGCGTCGTATTTGTATCGATCTGTGATGCCGTCAAAGCGGTAGTTGCCTTGTGCATCGCTCCATGTCTCACGCACCAGCAGACCATCACGGCTGCGGTGCAGGCGCACTCTGCGCTTTAATGGGAGCGTGGCATCGCCTGCGAGCTTTTGCTCGACCGAGCCGTAGATACGGAAGTTCCCGCCGTTCTCCATGTCGCAACCGCTGCTGGCACCCAGGCGTGTACCAAAATCAGACTCTGCGCTCCCAAGCTGGACCTGAACCTGAGTTTTGGTATGTATAGATGGCGCCCGAGGTACGTACTGCGCCCACAACACCGCGCTCTGATTTCCTGGCCACGGAATACCTACTATATCGGCATCCGTGACCCACACCCCTTGGGTAGACAGGTATTGCAACGTACACCCAGCTAAAAACCGCAGTTTATTAGCCGTGGCTCCAACATTGATGGCGTTAAATACCGAAGGTTCGGAGAACGCATACTGCAGAGAAAAACCGCTCGCCCTAGACGGCAAACTAACTACCGCTGCTGGGTTTCCTTCCGACAGCACCTCAACGAGTTGCCCGGCAGTGTCAGAAGATACGACGTAGCTTGACTCTGGGTGCACCGTAATTGACCCATCAGAAAAAAAATCAGGATACGGTGCGCTTGGTGCCTTAAATCGCTCTGTATAGCGAGCCACACCAATGGTAATGCGCAGGTCATTCACCAGGAAGTCGGGCGGACTCGATCCATAAAACCCAGTGCCACCGATCTCTAAATTGTCAGAAAGCTGATTGGTGGGGCCAGATGTCTCCGGGCCAGATTTGGAAGACGTTTGCACACCATCCTTCCAGCAACGCACTACACCATTGGCGCGAGTCACCGCCAAGTGCGCCCATGTCCCGACCGGCACATCCCCAAACTCCCCAAGTGGGTAATTACCACCAGTTCCACCGGAGCCAGTTGCGACCCAATAAAGCTGAAATTTTCCTTGATATCTGAAAATCGTAAATGAACCCAGCGGAGCCCCATTTCTACCCCGCGTGATAACACTGTTGAGGTCACCAAACGCAGCGAGCGGCTTAAACAACAACTCAATCGTGAAATCACCTGGGAATCCCCATTTGCCTGCAGCCACAGAAACCGACTTCGACGCACCAAACCTACCAGACTCTAGATAGTTGGAATTTGGCACATCAGAACTGCCCACTGCACCAGAAACAGTGAACGTACGACCCTGCGGGCCACCGTCAACAAAAGCGCCGTTTTCCCGCTGCAGCAATAGCCACACTTTGTCGTACTGGGTATCACCCGGGGCAACCACCGCTGGTTGCAAAACGCTTAGCTCCACGTCCTGGTCAGACGAGAGCGCATCTAACCCGATCAAGCGCCATGTGGTCGCGGCGGTCATTCATCACCCCATGGTCCGGTAATGTCAAAAAACAGTACGCCAGCGCTGGCTGTACCAGCAGGAGAGCCGCACTTCACAGCCAATAATTTCCGCCCCCCTAGTCCGTCCACCGTGTCGCACCAGGAAAATGACGCGTGGCAGTTTTGTGCGGGTATGTGCACCCCACGCAGACGCCCTCGTAACCCAACCGCACTTTCACCTATGAGCTTACGCGTCAACAACAATGCGTTACCTGGACCATTCGGATAATTTGGCGTCATGGAGCCTGCAACTGCACCTGACACACCAGCCCCAGTGATAAATGCCTCCACACCATGAATGCCTCGGATCGAACTTCCGACGTGGGTGAATGATCGGGCGATGAACGTAGACGAACCGGAAGCAGGAGATATGTACTCCACTGAAGATGTCTGCACCGATGGTGAAGACGACACGCTTGACTCAGCGCACTGCAGTGCGCATGCATAGGAATCCCCATTTTTCAGGGAATCAAAGTCGCCAAAAGCCCAAACCGACCCGCTGACTCCCAAGCTACTGGCGGCTGTGTGCGTGTGAATGAGAAAACTTTTACTGTCGGCTACTACTGTCCATGCCCGTTGTGTCGCACCTGCAGAACTAGCTTTTGGCCAGTAGCCACCACCAGCAACTTGTGTAGCAGAAGGAAATGGCCCAACACCGTTACTGACATCAGACATTCCCTCATACCCTGTGACACGCGCGTCTAACGCCCCTGTGTCATCCACCCTCAAGAACATACGTGTGCCGGAAATATCATTGCTGCGGTACACGGCAACATTAGTGCCTGTAAATTCTTTACTCCAACCTGCAGGCGCAATCTTGAAAGTGATAGTGCCGGTCAATGGCCCATCGGGCAGATCGCAGGGGAACTCCACATAGCTGGCCGTGGCCGCCTTCACGCGCTGGGGGCCGTTGAGGGCCACACCGTCACCTGTAATGCCTGCCACCTGGATCACGCAGTGGTCTTGTGCGGCGCTGCCGCCTGTGATGTTCATGCGGCAGATGCCATCGGTCACCGTGGCACTGTCCACGGCCTTGGTGCCAAAGCCATTGACTAAAAAGGCATCGAGCAAGGCAATCAGGGCGCCTGCGGTGCCATTGAGCGTGGGCGCGCCGTCATGCTGGAGACGGCCCATTTGACTGATGTACTGACTGTCGTCATTGCTGATCCTTCTCTGTCTTAGTTGCTGGCGGCGCGGTCTACATCGCCGCGCACAGTCAGGCCAAAGGTGTAGTCGGTGCCTGCGGCCTCGCTGGGCTGCACGGTGCGAATGCAGGCAAAGGGCTGCATGGCCCCTACGGTGTTGATGCGCAGCACGTTGCCCACCGCCCAGCCAGCGCCCCAGCCTCCGGCGGGCACGGTGAAGTACGGCACCCCGGCCAGCACATCGGTGCGGGTGTTGGGGTTGAGGGGGGCAATGTCACTGGCAATCGGGAAGGTGCCCAGGTTGCCCACGTGCTCGCCAATCACCTCCACCGTGGTGGTGTTGGTGAACTTGAGCACCCAGCGCTCTGACACAGCGCCAGCATTGGTCACCACCAGGGGGAAGGCCGTGTCGTTGTACTGGGCGGGCGCGGGGTTGCCGGTTACGCTGTCGGCCCAGGTCACGCCGTCCCAGCTGGCTTGGTCAAACGCGTGGCTGACGCGGGCGCGGATGGTGCCGGTATACAACGCACTGCTGACCACGCTGCCCACGGGAAAGTCATGGCTGAGCGACTTGGTCAGCGTGAGCGTGCCGTTGATCTGCACATCGGCCACGCGGGCCATTTCTTCGATGCGGTGGTGCACGCGCACGGGCTGCACCCAGCCCGTCACATCCACCACGCTCACAAGCCCTGCATCCAAATCCACCGTCCAGCCCGATTGAATCTTTTTGCCATCGGCCCCCACGATCCACGCACGGCTCAGGCGCGTGCGGGCGCAGTTGATGGTTTGACCATTGCTCAGCGTGGCCGCCGGCAGCGCGGCGGTGTGGCCCACCACCACGTAGTAGCCATTGCGAAACACCGGCACACGCCCATCGCTGGGCAGGCGCACGGGGTCCATGCCGATGATGTCGGCATCCAGCGGCAGGTAGACGTAGGTGACGCTATTGAAACGCAGCGTGGTGGGGTCAATGGCCAGCGGCTTCCAGATCTTGCCTGCCTGCACGCTGCCAATGTCGGCGGCGTCATACCACCACTCGGCACGGTCCGCGTCGGTCAGATCCTCCACGGCCACAAAGCGGCCAAACTGGATCTCGGTCAGGCCCGCCTGGTAGTCAATGCGCCCCCGGCTTTGGGCCGTGGTGAAGTAGCCCTCCAGATCCGGCGTCAGGGTGATGGCGTTGCCATGCGAGTCCGCCAGGTTGAGCGTAATGCCCTGCACGGCCACCGGCGCGGCAGGCGTGCGAAAGAACACGCTGGCGGCCGTCCACTGCTTGCGGGTAGTCCACAGGCTTTGCAGCTGCAGCGTGCCCGCCGGGTTGGTGACCAGCCAGTCCGTCAAAAACGCCAGGCCTGCTTCGTAGTCCATGCGCCCGGCCACCACCCCAGCGCTGGTGCTGGTGCGGTCGCGGATGATGTCGCCGTCCACATCGATGTAGGTGTGGCCCAGCCAGGTGAACTGCACCGATCCGGGCACCACATAGTCTTCGGTCAGGCGGCACAGGTCGATGTACAGCTCAGGCGGTGTCCAGCTGAATGACTCTTCAAAGGTGGTGTCAAATGATTCAGCGTAGGTCACCTCCAGCGTGCTGGCTGCCAGCACCTGTTCGCTGACGGCCGCCTGGCTGTAAGTGCCACCCTTCATGCTGGAGCCGCTGCCGCTGACGCTCACTGTGCGGCCAGGGCCGCTTTGGCTTTCAAAGGCCGAGCTTTTCTCATAGTCAGACTGGTAAGCCTCGCTGCTGGCATCCAGATCCACCAGCTTGGCCGTGATGGTCTTGCTGCCGTAGTTGACCGTGCCACGGCCGTACATGCCGCCTGCACCGTCATCGAGCAGCGTATGGGCTACGCGGTCTTGCGTCTGGTTGATGCGCTGCGACTGGGTGGACCAACCATTGCTGCCTTGGTTGATGTAGCCATTGCCATAAGAGCTGGCGTAATCGGCAGAGCTTTTGCGCGAGGTGCTGCCGCCGCTGCTGGCCCCGCTGCTGTTGGTGACTGCGCGCACGGTGATCCAGCGCAGCTCAATAGAGCCCGGCGCTGGCGTTGTGGGCAGCACGATGCTGGCATAGCCTGCTGCATCCACGCCCGGCGCAGGAATGTTGTGTGTGACGGTGGTGCTGCGGCGGTATTGCACCAGGAACTGACCACCCGCATCGATCCAGGCCGTGGGCCGGATCAGGATCTGGCCAGACGCATGATTGACCAGGCCGGAGCCACCGTTGCCGGTCAAAGCGTTGCCTGTGGCCCCATCAGCCAGCGTTTTGGTGACGCCGCCACTGGTCCAGCTGACGGTGATGCTGCCGCGCACCAGCTGCTTGTGGGGCAGCTGCAGCGCAAACTCCGGCTGGCGCACCGTGGCCGCGCTGCCGCTGCGATTGACAAAGCCCGTGGTCTCACCCCACTGCAGCAGCACGGCCGAGCCCACATCGGGCAAGGCAGGCAGCGTGATGGCAATCGAGCCATTGGCGTAGTTGACCGTGCCCACGGCATCGCCCACCAGGGCACCTGCACCATCGTCTTGGCAGGTGTACCAGGTGCCCAGCACCATGAAACTGACCACCACGGTGCCGGGGCTGGGAAAGGGCCGCAGGATGCTGGTCCACGAATAGCCCCGGTTTTCTTGGCCCACCGTGAAGCGCTTGGTGTGGGGCGTAATGCCCGCGGTGACTTCACGCGGGCCTGTGGCCAAGGTGATGCTGCGCATGGCCGCCGGGCGCTGGTCCAGCGTGACGCGCTCGGTGCGGCTGCTGGGCACCAACTGGGTGTAGATGCTGGCCACCTTGACTTGGCGGGCCGGGTCGCCCAGGGTGTAGGCGGCGGTCATGGGCGATGCGCCGTAGAACTGCATGGCATCGGCCACGGTGGTGTCGCGCAGGCGTGCGGCATTCGCCTCCCGGGTAAAGGTGCGGCTTGGTTCACTGCCCGTGAAAGCAAAGTCCAGGCGGCTGGCAATGTCGCAGGTGGTGACCAGTGCCTGGTAGTCCTTGGCCTCGCCGCCAGAGGTCATATAGGTGAAGGTGCGCTCCACGGTGTCGGTGCGGATCACACGCACATACTGGCGCTTTTCGGTGGGCTGACCTTCGTTTTGCACCAGCACGATGGTGCGGCCAATGGGCGGGGCAGCGGTGCCCACGCGGTGCATGATCTGCACGTTGCCTTGGCCCTGCACGTGGTTGCCCAGCAAGATGCCATTCCACTCGGTGCCCGCAATCAGGTAGTTGGCAATGGCCGTGGCAATCTCGCTGCGCTGGGCAAAGGGGCCGCAGGCGGCAATGGTGACGCTCACATTGGGGTCTGTGGCGGGCTGCTCGATGATGATGTTGGCATCCATCAGCGCGGCGGTGTTGCCCGTTTGCACGGCGCCAAAGGTCTGGCGAATGCTCACCTGCCCCCCGGCGCGGGCCACCTCGGTGATGTCGTCAAACACTTGGTTGCTTTGGCCCCACTCAATCACCCGGCCCGTGGGGCCGCCGCCGCCTTCGGGCACGTCGTCCATCACTTTGGAGGCCAGAATTTTGATGTCGCCGTCGCGGATAGTCGTCGTCATTGCGCGCGTGTCCTTGTCTTCAAACCGTCATCAGTCGCAGCGTGGCGACATAGGGGTGGGTGTTTTCGGGCAGCTCGGGGCGGCTGATGGGCTGGGCCTCGATGGCATCGTCCGGGGCAAACATGACCGTGAAGGTCTCGCCGCTGGCCAGCTGCAGCGGGTACTGCCCGCCGGGCACATCAGCCAGGGCGCGCACGGCCAGCAGCGTGGCGCGGCGTATCCAGCCCTGGTCTTGCGCGCCTTGCAAGGTGATGGGGCGGCCCGCCAGCTTGGGGGCCACATCAATGATTTGCGCGCCGGTGATGCCGCGCTCCACACTGCGCTGCGCGGCAGCCCAGGCGAACTCATCCACCCACACCATGCCGCGGGGCAGTGCAATACCGTTCAACAAGTGGCCAGACATCAGTGCACCCCTCCAGAAGTCATCGCGCCGCGCTCCAGCTCTTGCAGCAGACGCTCTAACGCTGCGCCGCCTTCTTCGTTGGTGGGTACAGCCCCCATGTCACGGCCATTGATCACAATCTCATGGCGCTGTGTGATAACGCCCCCTGCCATGACTGGCGCACCAGGCTGAGCACCTGCCCCCTGTGCACCAGGCAAACCGCCCGGCGCAGGGGCCGCAGGCATCTGGAATGTGATGGCACCCTTGGGGAAAGCAGATTGCAAAGCGTTTTTGCCAACCATCTCCTGCAGCAAATCACGGTCACTGCCGCCCGTTTTGAGGTCTTTGACCTTGTCGAGCGCTGCCAGTGAGCGCTCAGCGTTTTCTGCGCTGCGCTGCTCCGTCGCCTTCCGACTTGCCTCCAGCTCTTGCTGCCACTTAATCTTGCGAAGCTCATTAGCAGCAACCAAGTGATCTCCAGAGTCTTGCAACTCTTTGATGCGCTCAGCGTCCTCCGGCTTTAACTCCAAGCCATTGAAATCTGGATCAGGCTTGCGCACGGGGCTCGGCCTACGTTCTGCCCCCACATCGCGGTCGCCCGGCTTTTTGTTATCAGGCATTGGCACCTTGCCCGCTCTTTGCATGCGCCGCTCTGCACCCTCGGCCGCATTACCCAAAGCCTCATAGCCTTGTGCCATACGCCCTGTGGCTTTTAACGTGGCCTCCTCGGTGCTGACGACGCTCTTGCCAGCATTGCTCACAGCAATTTCATAACCCTTGACGGCTGCTTCCAACTTCAGCCAGCTTGGTGCAACGCCAGCATTGGCATCGATCACACGATCAGCCATCACCTTCCAAGCCTCAGCGATGCGCTGTGGTGCTTGTGTGCCATCCTTTGCCAAGGTTTCAAAAGCGGCACGCGCATTGTCAGCAGCCTCCTGCAACTCTTGATTGGTTTTAAGGCCAAGGTCTTTGTAGGCCTGCTCCAGTAGCGCTGCTGCATCTGCTGCCTGCGCACCGGACTTGGACAGGGCCTGCTGCGCACGATCAATCTCCAGCAGCTTTTGCGCCGCTGCTTGCAAGTTGCCGGACTTGATGAGGTCGTTGTATTCCTGCTTGAGCTTTGCTGTAGCCGCTGCTGCGGCCGCAGCGCTTTCCGCCTTTTTCTCCTGCGCCTCCATAGCAACATATGCAGCCTCAGCCTCTTGCCGCATCTTTTCGCTGAGAAGCTCAATCTCATCGCCAGCTTTTTTGACGACCGGGACTGCAGCAGACACTTCCCGAGTCAACCCCGCCCAGCCATCGCGTGCCAGCTCTGCACCTTCCGCCATGGCGTTGAAGGATTCATCCGCCTTGGCAGCCAGGGCCTGGGACGAGGCCCAGGTGGCCTCGGCGCTCAGGCGGATTTCTTCGGCGGCCTGCTTGAACGATGCCGACACACCGCCAAAGGTGATGCGGCTCAGCCCGTCCATGATCAGCGCCACACCAGACTGGATATTGCTGGCCACGCCGGCAAACGCCTCGCCCACCTTGTAGATGACGGCCATCACCCCATTGGTGCCGGCCGACATGACGCCCCAGGCCATGCGCACGGCGTTGCCCGCATTGGTGGCAAAGGTGGTGATGCGCTGGAAGGCCTCGCCCACCTCGCTGGCCATCACCTGCATGCGCAAAATGATCTGATTGACGTCCAGCGCCCCCAGGAACTTCTGCACCCCCTGGATGCCGTTGTCAAACGCCGTGGCCAGCACCTGCCCCATGCGGGTGACTGAGCCATCGTCCACCAGGCGGCGCAGCGACCCCGCCAGCGCATCCACCCCCTGCTTCAACACCGGCAGCACCGGCGTGTTCAACGCCACCACCACAGAGTTCCACACACTACCCAGACCAGTCAGCGCACCCTTAAGGTTGTTGGACATGGTCTTAGCCGCTTCAGCCGCACTACCTTTGGCGTTTTTCAGACTCTCCGTCAAACCATCCAAGGCGCCCATACCCTGGTTCAGCAGTGCTCGGAACGCTGGACCGGCCTCCAAACCCACCGCGTTGATGGCTTTCTCCCCCGCCTGGCCGCTGGCGGCCAGTTGGCGCAAGGCCTTGTCAAAGTCGGTGGTCACTATGCCTGCCGCACCCAGCTCCTGGCGGAACTTGCTGGCCGGGTTGGCAAACTGGCTCATGATGCTGTTGAGCGCCGTGCCCGCGCGGCTGGCGTCAATGCCCGCATCGGCAAACTTGCCAATGATGGCCACCGTGCTCTCCAGGCTGACGCCCAGCGAATTGGCCACGGGCGCGGCATAGCTCAGCGCCTGGGCCAGGCCCTCCACGCTGGTGTTGGTGGCGTTGGCACCCTTGGCCAACACGTCCGCCACGCGCCCGGCGTCATCAAAGGCAAGGCCCATGCCCATGACGGCCTTGGTCACGTATTCGCTGGCGGTGGCCAGCTCCACATCGCCCGCCTGCGCCAGGGCCAGCACGGCGGGCAGTGCCTTGATGGAGTCCCCCGCGCTCAAACCTGCCTTGGCCAGGTTCTCCAGCGCGCCCGCGGCCTGCACGCTGGTGTACTTGGTATTGCTGCCCGCGTTCTGTGCGGCCTGGGTCAGCGCCGTCATTTCCTCGGCGGTGCCATCGGTGGCCGCCTTCACGCGGCTCATGGCGGCTTCAAACTCAGCCGCCCCCTGAATGCCGCTGGCAAACGCCCGAATGCCCAGGTAACCCGCCACGGCCAGGCCCACGGCTTTGACGCCTTTTTCCAGGCGGCCCAGCACCGCAGACGCGTTGTCTTTGGCGTTGATGACGATCTGAATGGGTTTAAAAGCCATGGTGTTTTGAAAGCAAGTGGTGGCTAACGGTTTGCGCTGCAGCCAACGCAGCCGCAGGGCAAACCGCCCCGGCGGGCTGCCGGGCGGTGGTGCAAGGGCCAGGGGTTACACGGCCACGGGGCGGCCATCGCAATAGATGGCTTCTGCATTGGCGGGCTTGAGGGCTTCTAGCTCAAACTCCATCACGATCACGTCCGTGCCCTCAGCAATCAGGGCCAGGTCGCCGCTGGCACTGAGCGTCACCTTGGGCAGGAACCAGTCACGGTTGCCGCCAGCGGCGTTGTCAGACACCACACGCAGCGCGCCCGTCAGCTCCGACTTGGCGCCGGACTTGACCGACTCAAACTTGCCCGCCACAGGCGTGTAGCCAAACAGCACGGCGGTGGCCTGTGTGATGGCGCCGCCTTCCAGGATCTGCACGCGGCCGGTCTCGGTGTCCACGTTGTAGTCAGTGCCCGCTACGTAAGCGTCGCCACCCGCCTTGGGGGTGACGGTGATGGCACTCACGTTGCGCACGCCCAGCGGGTTGGCAGCGGTGGCGCCCAGCTGGTACTGGCGCCCGGGCAGCACGGTGCGCTCTTCGCCCGTGACCGGCGTGGCAGCCTGGGTTTTGACTTCGTGCGTACCACTCAACCACAGCGCGGCATTGCTCGGGCTGAAGTTGTCGCATTGCAGCGCGCCGGTGCGCTGCACCTGCACCACCCAGCTGCCGTCCTTTTCACGCAGGCCGCCCTGGCTGCTGAAGTGCTCGGACTTCTCCGTCTCGATCGACAGGGTGACGCCCGGGCAGTTGCCCAGGTCGATTTCACCGGTCAGGCGTTCAGAGGCATCAAACGGGTCAAAGTACACCCGCCCCCGGGGATCAGGTACTGGCTTTTCTCATGGATCAAGGGCATGGGTTGCTCCGCAAAGTTGGTGGATCAGGGCTGGCCGTGGAACACAGCCGCCGTGGTGAAAGTGATCTGGTAGCCCACCAGGGCCACGTCGGCAAAGTCCGCAGGCAGCACGTTGGCCACCAGCAGCTCTGTCCAGCCGCGGCCGCTGGTGTCCGCAGGGCGCCAGTTGTGCAGGCTGGTGATGGCGGCCGCCAGCGCCGCATCCAGCTGCTGGGCCGCGTCCGGGCCACGGCGCACCACCAGGGTGATGGCCCACTCGGGCTGCAGCGTGGCGGCAGGCTTGCGCACCTGGGGCACGCTGGCACCGCCCATGCGCACATCCACCGCAGGCACGCCGCGGCGGTCCGTGTCCTGGCAGCCCTCGCGCACCTGCCAGCCGGCCAAGGCGCCCTGCTCCCGCAGGCGCTGGGCAATCAAGGTTTCAAGGGCCAGCATCGGCACCCTCCGTGAACACAATCGGGAAAGTGGCCCAGCCACCGGCATCCGGCACCACTGGGCCGGTGATGCGGCAAGGCTGGCCGTTGATGTGCAAAGCGCTGCTGCCCTCTGCCACACCCGGCGCGTTCAGCACGCACAGGCTGACGGTGTGGCGTTGGGTGGTGACCACTTCACCAAAGCCATCCACAGCGCTTTGGTACAGGTGCACGCCAAAGGCTGGCCCGCCGTGCCACGTGGCCGTGGCGTTGGACAGGGCCTGGCCCACGCCCTGGGCAATCAGGGCGTCCACCGCAGCAAAAGGGGCAAGGCTTGCCGTCATGGCCGCTTACGCCTTGCGCTTGCCGCGCTGCAGCATGCCGGGGCGGGTGCACATGAACAGCGGGTAGCTGTACACCTCAGGGCGCACCCAGGCCTGGCGATCCAGGTCGGGCACCACCATGGCGTACACGTCCTGGCCGGGCGTGTTCACAAAGGGCAGGAACTCCGCAGGCGAGAAACCCGCCTTGAACGCATCCGGCGCGCCCACGGGGAAGAACTGGCACTCATCGTTGTGGATGGCAACCGTGCTCTTGTCGTCCGTGCCCCGGTAGTTGATGAACAGGATGTTGCCGTAGCGAAAGCTGCCAAACACCTGGCCGATGTCGTTGCGCAGCTCGCTGGCGCCCTGCTGGTTCAGGTAGGTGGCGCGGGTCTCGGGGTTGCTGGTCAGGTCGTCAAAAAAGTCGTCCCCGCACAGGCCCACGGCATAGGTGGTGCCGGGCAGCCATGCACCGTGGCTGCCGCGCATCATGGCGCGGATGATTGCGCTGCACTTCACGCGCACCTTGCCTTCCTCCGCCGTGGCCGCCGCAAAGTCAAAGTTGATGGTGGCTGGGCGATCGATGCCAAACGCCTCAAACCAGTCGTACAGCAATTTGCCACTCGCATTCATCACCTTGCCCTGCACCGCGCCCAGGCGCATGTGCTCGTGCGTCAGCTCCACCGCCGCGCGCAGGCCGGTCTTGCCGCTCATGATCTCGGCCACCTCGTTTTGCACGGCCTGCATCTCGCTGGTCTGGCCAAAGGCGCGGATGTTCTGCAGCTCTGCCGCCATCAGCGTCTTGCCACGTGCAATGCGGCTGGTGGCAAAGTGCCGAATGTCTCGCTGCTCGCCCTTGCCTTCTTCAATGGGCGCGCCGCGTTCGCTGGTGCCGATCAGCGACAGCACGCCGCCCTTTTGCTCCACCGCAATGGTGGTGGTGCGCACGCGGTCGGGCGTAAAAATGCCCAGTTGCCCCAGCAATTGCGGCGTATAGGGCGCCTGCTGAATGGCGGCCGACAGCGTGGTCATGCTGAACGCGCCGTGGCTGAAGAGAGTGATGTCTGCCATGTTGGTTTGCCTTTCTGCGCCGCTTTAGCGGGCAACAATGCCCACGCTGGCCAGCTGGCCCAGTGCGGCGGTTTTCTGGGGTTCGGTCATGCCTGCGGGCCACGCCAGCGCGTGGGCGGCCACTTCGGCATCGCGGGCGGTAATCACGCCGGGCTTTTCGGCCTCGGTGGTGTCCACCCCGGCGTACAGCACGGCCACGGCGGTCTGGCTGCCGTCAGGGGTTTCGCCCTCGCCGCTGCCGTTGGTGGGGTCTACCGGCACAAACTTGCCGGTGGCAGCCACCACGCCCAGCACCGCGCCGGGCAGCAGGTTGTGGCCCTGGGCCACGGTGATGACCTCGCGCGAGCGGGTGCCATTGGCTTCGCTGACCAGATAGCAGGCCGTGCCGGGGCCCATTTCTTGCACGTTCATGGTGTGTGCTCCTTGTGTATCAACGGGTTGCGTGCTGGCTTACTGCGCAATGCCAAAGGCCTTGCCCCAGCCCGCAGCGGCCTGTGCGGTGGCGGCCGCGCTGTCGGGCGCGGCGGCTTCCACGCCAGAGACATTGGGGTTGCCCATGGCCGCCATCGCAGCGGCAAACTGGTTGCCCGCCTGCGCGCTGGCCGTGGTGGTGGCCGCAGCCGGCGCGGCATCCAGAAAGCCCTTGGCCTGCTCGGCACTCAGCCCCGTGGCAATGCACTGCTGGGTGATGCCCGGGTTGGCGGCGGCGTTGGGGTGGCCGGTAATGGCGGCCACACGGGCACGCTCGGCGGCTGCGCCTTCGGCGCGGGCCTTGTCCAGATCAGCCTGGCTGCCCGTGGCGGGCGCTGCAGGGGCGGCGGCGGCGGTGGTGGCCGCCGTGGTGGAGGAGGCATCAGCAGGCGCAGCAGGAGCTGCGGCCGCTGCAGTCGCGGATGCATGAGACATAGAGGTTTCCCAAGGTTGGAGTGAAATGCCCACGGCAGCGGCTACTGCGTGGTTGCGCCGGGCCGCCAGTTCAGCCACCACCGCATCGACAGTGCCAATGCGGTCGGCCAAACGCGCAGCCACTGCGGCCACGCCCCGGTAAACGCCCGCACGCGTGTCGCGCACGGCCTGCTCGTCCAGGCCGCGGTGTTTCGCCACGGCCTGCACAAACATCTGGTACAGCCCTTCAATGTCGGCCTGCAGTGCATTGCGCACGGCGTCGGGCAAGGGCTGGTAGGGGTTGCCGTCGATCTTGTGTTCGCCAGCAAAGATGTGCGATACGGTGATGCCGTCATTGGCCAGCGCACGGCTGAAGTCCACATGCCGCATCACCACGCCAATCGATCCCACGTACGACGTGGCAGACACCACCACCTCATCCGCCGCACTGGCGGCCAGATAGGCAGCGCTGGCGGCCATGCCATCGGCCACGGCCACCATGGGCTTGTGCCCCCGGGCTGCGTAAATGCGCTCGGCCAGCTCAAACGCGCCAGACACCTCGCCGCCGGGGCTGTCAAACACCAGCGCAATCGCGTGTACGTCGGCCTTGGCCAGGGCGTCTTCCAGGTCGGCGGCCAGGTCGTTGTAGCCAATCAGCAAGCTGCTGTCGGCCGCCAGCTTGGTGCGGTGCACCAGCCCGCCCATGGCGCTGATGACGGCCACGCCATCCACCACGCGATAGCCGCGGTCAGACCGCTCACCACGGCGGGTGGTGAACATCTCGGCTGGCAGCACGGCGCGGGCGGTCAGCTCTGCCGCATCCAGGTGCAGGCCATCCACGCCCAGCAGGCGCTGGCCCAGCCCGGCGATGATGGCGTCCAGCTTCTGCGGGTGCAGCAACAGTGGTGTGTTCAGCAGGCGGTCTGCCAGATGGGGATAGGTGCGCTGGCTCATGCTGGGCCCCCTTGCTGCGCCTGTTGCTCGGCACCCCGGTTGCGCTGCGGTGTGGCGGGTGTCTGGCTGTCGTCCGGGTCGGCCTTGTCTGCGGTGTCAGCACCGGCCACCCAGGTGGCTTGCGCGGGGGCTTGCAAGCCCAGCTCTGCACGGCGCTGGGCTTCAATGCGCTGCTGGTGCAGCACCTCTTCCCAGTCCAGGCCCTGCTCGGCGCATTCCTGCTCCAGGGTGGAGACACCAATCTCCAGCCGCAGCTTGGCGGCGGTGATCTCTTTGACCGGGTCCACCCAGCCCTTGCCGCCAAACACAAAGCGGCAGCGCGTATAGGCATAACGGTTGGCGTAAAAGCCCGGCGCGTCGATCACGCCGGCGTTCACCGCCTCTTCCAGCCACAGCTCATAAATGGGGCGCAGCCAGGTACTGGTCAGCCAGCGGCGGCGGCCATGAAAGTAGCGCCATGCCTCCAGCAAGGCGGCGCGGGCGCTGCTGTAGTTGACGCGGCTGAAGTCTTTGGCAAACAGCTCATACGGCAGGTTCATGCCTGCGGCAATGCGCCGCTCTACCGCCAGCATGAAGGCCTCAAACGCCACATTCGGGCGGCCGGGGGTAAAGCTGCTCATCTTGGCCCCTGCGGGCAGCGGGATCACCGCCGCGCCCTGCAGCTTGCCGATGCTTTGCGCCTGCCGCACCGACGTGGCCCAGGCATCACGCGGCTGGTCGCCAAACAGGGCAGAGGCAGATTCCTGATCTAAATCCGACTCCAAAAACGCCGCCACCAGCGAATTGGCCAGGCTGGCCTGCAGCTCGTTTTGCGCGTACTTGCCCGCCATGTGGAACTCACGCATCACCGCGCTGACGATGGGTTTGCCCCGCGTCTGGCCCGTGCGCTCTTTGGCGTGCAGGTGGATCACGCGGCGGCGGCCCCAGGGGGTGAAGGCGGGCACGCGCTCCCAGCGGTTCAGGTCCAGCGCCTCATCGCCGCGCAGGTACAACGCATCGCCGGGGTGTGCTGCACGGAAGTGGTAGGCCACAGGCGCGCCGTGGCGGTCCAGCTCCACCCCACGGCGGATGCGGGCCATGCCTTCCAGGTGCGGCGGGGTCTCCAGCCGGTCGGACTCAATCACGCTCAGGCGCGTGGCCCAGGGGCTGTCGGGCCGGGGCAGCCAGTGGGGAATGGCCACCGCATCGCCGTTCACCATCTCGCCGCCCAGGGCCAGCACCGTCAGGCCCAGCAAATCCAGCGTGCGGGCCGCGTCGCAATCCGTGGTGTCGGCCCAGCTGCGAAAGTGCGCCTCTACGTGGTTGCCCCACTCACGGGCCTGCTCGGGCGACCAGCCCAACAGGCGGTAATCGGGCACGGCCGACAGACGCAGCACCGCGCCCACCACGTTGTCGCGGTGGGTCTGGATGCCGCCCGCCATCAGCCCGTCATTGCGGGCCAGGTCACGGGAACGGTTAGTCAGCGTGGACAGCTCGGGCAGCAGATCCGCATCGGCGCTGCCGCCGTACGGGTGCCAGTCACGCAGCGCCAAATCGGTGTGCGATGCGCCTTGGTGCGCAGACATGGCGGCCCCGCCCTGGGCCAGCAAAGACTGCGGGGCGCGGCTTTGGCGCTCTTGGCGCGCTGGGCGGGTGTGGCGTGCGTTGCGGCCCATGCTCACACCAGATAGATGGGCCTGCGTGGCTGCACGCCTGCGCGGCGCTGCAGTTCGGCGTTGATGGCGTCAATCGCCTGGCGCAGTTGCGTGGTGTCGGCGTTGAACTGCACGGAACGGGCACCCGCCCCCTCGGCGCTGCTGCTGGCCTGCGTGGGGCCGGTCAGGCGCGCATCCAGCGCGGCCAGATAACTGTCGCGCCGCGTGGTGAGCTGTTCGTTGGTGAGGTGGCTGTAGATACCCATGCGCCGATGGTCGGCGGGGTGCTGCGAACAAACCAGACGAACTAGTTCTTTAAATTTTGTCGCAGGCTGCTAGGGCTTGTGCAGCAAAGAAACAATCAATCAAATTGATAGCAAAACAAAAGTGAAAATTTTGAGGAAGGGTGTTTGTGTACGTTCGATAGAGACTTCGCTCGTCACTCGATGACACCTCTAACTCAACGAAAGGAACCAACATGACAAAGCAGGCTCCCCCTAGCAGCCGCACGCCAGTGACTGCAGAGGCAGTTAAGCGTGTCCAACAAGCTGTTGCAGCCCAAAACGACGGAAAAACGCCGAAAGGTTCTCTCGCAGCCAAGCTGCAGAGCGTTCATGACCGTCAAAAAACTACTAACTAATCAAACACACCACAGGAACAAACCATGAGCCGTCAATCTGATCTGGACAACCACTCCAACCAATGCAACCCCAATAACGATGAGTACTGGCACTCACGTGGAGATGATGAGCGCCCCGATGACTGGGAAGATCGCATCGCTGATGACGAAGACTAACTGAGCCAAACAGGCCACTCCAGCGTCTCTTCTACACGCTGGAGATGGCTGCTCCACCTTTTTCTGTACATATTCCAGTGACGCTGAATTTCGTCACCGAAGTAAATAAACGACTTAATTTTTTTGTTTTCACCGCGTTGGATCAACGTTGCTTGCCACCCAATTGCAAATAGCAGCAACAGGTTGGGTGCTTCTATTTGCTCAGGCTCATCTTGTTTGGCTTCCAGAGCAATCCAGCGGTGCATTTCATCCCAGCGCACTCTGAAATCATCAATAGTGAGTAATTTACTGCCGTCTAGGTAGTTGTAGACAACCTCTTCATCTTCGTACATCCAAGCTGCCAACTGTTGCACTGTGGGCCTGTGCTCAGGCCAAGCTTTGAAATACTTTCGATAAATTAACGTAGCACTCAATTCAAACAATCTGCGCACAGGCCGGCGCAGCAACTGCTGCTTAGGTTTCAACTTTTCACCCAATTGCAATCCATCGGCAGGCTTCGGCGCTACCAACGGCAACACAGGTGTGTCTATAAAACCTGAGAAATAGAAATTTCCCCACTCCAGATCTGCAGCCGCCAAAAAGGAGCTCAGCGCTTCCTGCAAGAACTTATCTGCAAGTGGCAGTATTGCATCCCAAGTTGTCGCGAGCATCCACTCCTGCACAGCCGCATCGAACTGCTTGTCACCTAACGATTCCAGTTCAGACCACTTCTGTTGCTCCAAAAACTGGACCACATGGTCACCAAACATCATGCAGTCATCCGCCGCAAGCGCAGCCTGCAAGCTGTGCAGCAACTCATCCACAGCCAAGCCAAATCCAATGCTTAGTGGAAGCTGCAATCCATCAGGCCTTTGCATGCAATGGAGCAACCCCGCAAATCCTGCTTCACGCCCCTTGCTGCAAACAGGCCTACTTTGAATCATCTCTCGGCCTTCTTCTTCCGACCAACCCTGCGCCTTTATGCGTCCAAGTGCCCACTCTTGTGTATTTTTATGTACTTTCTCCCAAGTTGATGGCCGCAACTGGTCAAAATTTCCTTGAGCTACCCTTCCAGCCGACAACCCTCCCAAGTCCCGCAAAAAAGTGTTGTAGTTCATTTTCATCCCGGGCAACAAGATCCCCAGCGAATAAAACTGCATGCCTTGCACCCATTGCTTGATCTGATGATGGGAGCTCAACTTATCGGCATCGGCCATCACAGATCCAGCCCGTGCTTGCCGCTAAGGTGCCTTAGCAAATCGGCGGTGCGCAACTGTACGTGTGTCATCTTTCGCTCTGGGATACCCAAGTCATCAGGCTTAGTAGCCACCTCAATCTCGGCAGACTCCTTGGCCATCATTTCCAGATACGCTGCTCCGATCACGTCCACCGTGTGACCACCTGGAAATACCAACTGCAAGATGCCGCTATCGTCGTCAGGATCAGTCAAATCACCGGTCGGCAGAACTCGCACACCGCTGTACATGTGGGTCAAAGGGCCATCAAAAGGCAGCACGGAATGGAACTGCTCTAACTGCCGCAACGCATTGATGTAGCGGGCACTAAGGTTTACAGCTTTGGTCATGTCAATTTGCTCAAGATGGGTTGCAAAATCAATCTGCTCACGAATCCACCCTGCGTTACCCAGTGTTTCCAGCTTGGCACGCTGCTCATCGGTCAGCAGTAGCTTGTATGCCTTGGCACCATCGGGGGAAATGGGCTTGCGCCCCTGCCCTCGCCCAGCACCTCCGCGTGATGAAGTGACGTCATTCATGCTCTACATTCTTGATGATTTATGACCCAATTAATCAAAACATCAACAAGAAACAACACAAAGCAAATTTTTGTTTATTGACCCATAAATTCAAAAACAAAAAAGCCCCTGCCAGCCAACGCCAGCAGGGGCTTTTCCACATTCAAAACTTCAAGCCAAATTACCCGCTAGCGCTTACCCATCAAGCGCTAGCAGCTATCAAAACCGCAACTGCGTGCAGCCCCCTCACACAAACACGGCGCGGAAAGTGCCGGGGGGCAGTGGCTTGCCGTCATTCCCGATGTGGGGCGGTATGGGCGCGGCCACGGCGGTGGAGGTGGTGGCTGGTGCGGCACTAGCTTTGGTGGCGGCGCGCAGCTCGCGCACCTGGGCGCGTTCGGAGAGTTGCTGGGCGCAGGCGGTGACCAACGCGGCCAGCTGCGCGTCGGAGGGGATGACGTCGTGCTTGGTGATGTGCTGGATGAGCGCGTTCAGGGAGGTGACCATCTGGTCGTCGCCCACCACCTGCGCCTGGGGAATGGTGGGCTGGCCATCGCGGTCGTAGCCGAAGCTGAGCAGGTAGCGCACGCGGCGCCAGTCGCTGTCGCGGCCGGAGGCAATAGCGTCAAACACCGTCTGGGTGACTTGCGCGGCGGCCTGCGCGGCCAGGCTGTGGGCCAGCTGGATGCGTGCGGGGTCGTAGGCGGGCTTTTGCAGCTCGGCCTCCATGCGGTTGAAGGCGGCGATGAAGGCCAGCTTCCAGCGCAGCGCCTCTTTGCCGGTGAAGCCCATGGCGAGGAGCATGAAGCCTTCTCGGGTCATGCGGTAGGCAGTCCCGCTTTGCACGCCACCTTTGCCGTTAGTGAAGTCCATGATTACCTCCTCAAAATTGAGGAGGTAATCCGCAGACGCACCTTCACGGAGCAAAACACGGATCGCGCGCAGCACGTTGTCATGGCGCTTGCCAAAGAACTGTGCAACTTGAACGCTGGTGGTGGTGACGATGCCGTTGTGGATGGAAAGCTCGGGTTGAGCAGAGGCAACGGAAGAAGACAAAGCAGAAGAAATGCCAGCCATGACAGGCTCCTTGGTGACGAGGTTTTCAACCCATCACCCAGGCCGCCAAGCAAAGGTGATGGACCGTGCAGGGTTGGCGGACCGGACCAAGGAGCCGGCACACCCTTGCGGGTGTCCCCACACGGTCCATCGTAAAAATGGCGCCGTGCGCGCGCAGGCATGCTCTAGAAAGCAAAAAGCCGCAGACCATGAAGTGATGGCGCGGCTGCTGCGCCTTGGTTGACCGGGCCGCCAAGCCCAGACCACGCTTACGGGCGTGATGGAGCATTCTAACCTAATCTATTTAGATCCACCAGTGTCTGACCATGATTTTTCCGATGGAGAATCTTCTTTTTCTTTTATTAAATATCTTTCATTATTATTTATAAAATCCTTCTCAAGATTATTTGCTCTTGACCACATAAACAAGTTAGGCATGAGCCAAAAAGCAAAAAAACCAATTAAATAAATTATTAAATTATTTGTACCTTCAGTTGTTTTCAAAGAATCATTCTTATCAACAAAATAAATTAAAAAAATTATGAAACATGTTACGCATATTTCCAAAAAAACTATAAAAGTTGCATTTGAGTGCTCTCTTAGATGGGAATATGTTTCTCGTACATCTTTAGACCCATTTTTCAATCTTGATTTAACCAGTTTTCGATAAAACCTAAATATTTGACTTTCCGAATTAAGTATCCGAAAAAGAGTAACGTATTGCATTACACCAACAGATAAAGTTGGGAATCCAAGCAAAAAAACACCTCTATTAAAATTATTTATATCAAAATACTCAAATATAGCAAAACTACTAACCCATATCATTAAACCAAAATAAATACACATTATTGGTGTAACATGCCTACTTCTTACTTTTTTATAATAAACACCTTTAATGCAAGCTTCAGAGAATATACCAGGCTTCCTAAATGCATAGTTAAAATACAAAAACAAAAGACTAGCACCCATAATTATCAAGCCATAATAAAAATTGCCTTTTGTAAAAATAAAACACAAAACAGATACGATCCATCCAAACCAAATATATCGAACAACCTTCTCTATTTTCTGTTTTCCTCCTCTACCATAATGAATTACAGTAATTGGAGAACTAATTAGATAAGAATAAATAAGGCCAGAAATTATCAAAACCAAAATTAAACCAGTTGCTGGAAAATACTTATACTCTATTGAACCAATAGCAGAAACAATATTTAATTTATGACCGGCATACGACAAAAATACAAAAACCATTAGCAATATACAAAAAGCACCAATTATTGATCCGGAAAGATATCTTACCAAATATGATTCCCACCATCTCGTATTAGAACTCTGAGAATTATCTTTAGACTGACTCATTATCGCCCCCCTCATATTTAATTGATTCTAAAAACCACCTTAGTGACATGATGCTTTATTAGACATCAAATGCATTTACAATGCCACCATTGACATCATACTATATAAAATAGATACCATTTTTTCTACAAGCTTCGTTATTTATCATGCACAACAAAAAAATATACTTATCTTTTGGCAAAGCAACCATTCTGCACACCGTGAACACTACCGATACTCTGCATGAGGGCTATCACAAAAAAATAAGCAAAAATGTGAAAGTTAATCCAGAGATGGCGCATTTTCTATCGATGGCAATTAAGCCATAGTCACCCCACCCAATCGAAGGCGGCAGCGAGAGCTAGGTCGTAGGCCGAAGCAGACTATGGACCTCACAGAACACCTGACATCGACTATCGTATTCGGGTCGCCATGCACACATTCGTCGGCGAAAAACCACAGATGATCCCCCTATGGCACGGCTGCTGTGGTTGATACTTCAGTTGATCAAGAAGTGATCAAGCTTGTATGTTGTTACGAGCTATTGCTATTATTTAAAGAAGCTAAAGGAGGAGACATGGCAGCAACCAGAAGCAACCTAGCAGTAGCACCAGTGCAAATTTGCCATCTAAAGGGAAAAAAGAAAATTTTAATGCCAAGAAGGCAATTCAAGAATCTTTAACCTCAGAGATTGTTATTGCTTTGTGCGGTCCATTAGGCACGCCTCTTCACGAGGTTGCTGCAACTTTCCAAAAACTCCTTAAAACAACAGATTATTCTTATGACAAAGTTGAAATCATTCGCCTTAGTCAATTAATCAAAGAAAATACACCCAAAGGTACACTAACAGATTCTCCCTCAATCAATGAATTAATTGATGCAGGAAACAATCTAAGAGAAGAACATGGCAACGATGTTTTAGCACGCCTTGCCATAAAAAAATTACTTTTGCTCGTGAATTACTAAAAGATAAACTAGAGAAAAAGCAAAAAGACTTATTTTCAGAAACAGATCAATCTTCTGATAATCAGGATATAGTCATTCCTACCTTGTCAGAAAAAAACTGCCACATCATTGATTCGATAAAGCATATTGATGAATTAAGACTTTTAAGGTCTATCTACGGCGATATGCTACACGTAATTGGCGTTTATTCGCCAATTGAAAAACGAATAGAAAAATTAGAAAAGAAAAAGGGCAAAAAAGATGATATTCACACCCTTATTGATCGTGATTCTGGTGAAGAGGTTAAACACGGACAACGCGTAGAGACAACATTCCCTCATGCTGACTTTTTTCTTCGTGTAGATTCAGAGACAGACTCCGAAAGAAAGTCAAGAGTCAAAAGATTTCTTGACCTTATGCTAGGCACTGCCATCATGACGCCAACACCACATGAAAGGGCAATGTACGCTGCTTATTCAGCAGCAAGAAACTCCGCGTGCTTATCTAGACAAGTTGGAGCAGCAATTACAGCCAGTGATGGGGAAATAATTTCCACTGGCTGGAATGATGTACCACGTCCTTTCGGTGGACTTTATGAAACTGGGGATAAAAAATCCAACAATGATTCAGATCATCGATGCTGGAATCTGAATGAAGGAGGTTGCTTTAATGATGAGGAAAAAATAAAATAGCATCAACGATGGTTGATCTATTAATAAAAAATGAAATCATCGAAAATGATAACGAAAAGAAAGTCTTCAACACTATTCGAGATGATTCTCAACTAAAAAGTTTGATCGAGTTTTCAAGAGCAGTTCATGCTGAAATGCATGCATTGATTAATGCAGGAAATAATGATGGAACTCAAATTAAAGGTGGTAAGTTATTTGTAACCACCTACCCTTGCCATTCATGCGCAAGACATATTGTTGCAGCGGGAATCAGTGAAGTATATTTTTTGGAGCCATACCGAAAAAGCCTTGCTACCAAACTTCACGCAGACGCGATCACTGAGCGCGAAGATGCCGTCGACAAGGTGCGATTGATGCCATTTGATGGGGTGGCCCCCTCTAGATTCTTGAAATTTTTCTCCATGCGTGAAGGTGGCCGGAAGGACAAGAGCGGGAAGATGATTCCGCTCGTCCCCCATCCTGTTACATCCATCACGATGGAAGCGATATCGACGCTCGAATCCTTCGCTGTTCGTGAGCTAGAATCAACTGGCTTGGCATCCGCAGGGCCCCAACCCTAGCCTAGGGAACAGGATCTCGGGTAGCCGAACAAAGGAGCCGTCTATGACCTATGAGGTGCAATTGCAACTCTTCCCAGAGGTGGCAGATCCAAACCCAGCGCATGTACAAGTGATCTTTGAGACACAAGTCCACGCGCAGGACCAAGACACTAACGTCACCCAACTAGGAAGTGCAGAGGTAGTTCAACTTTCCCTGTATCGGCAGAAAAAATCGCAAGAGCTGAGTACGCCTTCTTCGCTAGATCAAAAGTTACTTGCTCAGATTCTGAGCAGATCGCAGTACTTTTAAGAAAGCCCGCTTACGCGGGCTTTTTTTTAACCTCGTTGCCTATGCGAGGCCTCCAGCAACCTCTGCACCCACCGCACACTCACTCCGTACTCGCGCGCCAAAGCGCGGGTGTTGCGGCCGTTGAACCTGGCGCGCACTTCTTGCGCCAAACGCTCGCGTTGCAGCACACGGGCGTTGCGCACGTACACGGTGCTGCCGCCCAGGCGCTGCACGTAGCGGTCTACCAACGCTTCGGTCAAATCCTCCACGCGCTCCACACCGTGACAGATGGCGGCGGCAGCCAGTTCTTCGCGCAGCACGGCGATGGGATCCAGCTTGTGGCCGCTGCCGGGCGTGCTGGTGCTGGCAACAGAGGGGGTGGTGCTTGGGTTGTGCTGGTGCATGGTGGCATCTCTTTTTAATAGCTGGTAGCGCTTGTCTGGTGTGCGTTGCAGGCTGTTTTGGCTTGTATTTCTTGGTGTGATCAGTACATGCTGATGGGGGCAAACAGTGCTTCATCGGCCACGCGGCGCGGTGGGCTGGTGGCGGTGTGGGACGTGGCCTGGGGGGCTGTATGGGACGTGGTGGCTGCGGCCTGTTCTGCGCTGATGCTGGGTGCCGCAGGCGTTGCGGCGGGCGCGGGGCTGAACAGGTCTTGCGGGGGTTGCACGGCCTGCTCCAGCTGCAGCCAGCGGGCCTCTGGCCATTTGTGGATGCCCAGGGCCATGGCGGCGTGCAGAGAATAATTTCGTGCGTCGAGCACCTCATTGCGTGGGCGGCGCTTGACCCAGCGGTAGGTGTCTTTGCCGTTGACCTTGGCCAGAATGCGCTGCTCGGCGGTCAGTTGCTCATACCACTCACGCGGCAGCGCCTGGCTGGTGTGTACATAACCGGGGCCGTGCTGGGTGATGGCCAGCTGGCCCAGCAGCAGATCCTTGGCGTTGTCCACGCCCACCAGCCACAGCTTGATGCCACGGGCAATCTTGCGGCCACGGTAGTTGACTTCTTGCAGGCTGCTGGGGCCGACGATGTTGCGGTTGTCGTTGTTGTCACCCTTGATGGCGCGCAGGCCGGGCAGCTGGCCCTGCACGCTGCGCACCCAGTTGTAGACGGCCTGCGTCTGGTCGGATGAGTCGATACTGATGGCAGACAGCCCCAGACTGCCGCCGTGCCAGGCCTGCACAAAGCGCTGTTGCAGGTAGTGGGTGACGGGCTCCCAGTCGGCATCGTTGGCGGGGTTGCCGTGGATGATGTGGTGGGTGACGGCCCAGCTTTCCAGCCCGCGGGCCCAGCCCCAGATAGCGATTTCCCAGCGGTCGCGCTGCACGTCGACCCCGGCGGTGAGCAGCAGCGCGCCGGTGGGCACGCGGCCCAGGGGGTATTCCTCTGCCCGCGCTTGCAGGACGTGTTCGTCGGTGCTTTCGCCCTTGACTTCCCATGTCTCGCCCAGCGTTTCGTTGGTGAAGCTGGTCATGGGGCCCACGTCCCCGGCCTGCAGGGCGCGGTGGGCTTTTTCAAACTCATCAACAATGCTGACCCATGTACGCTGGGGGCTGTAGGCGGCCCAGACGTGTACGCCCAGAGTGCGTGGCGGGCGGCAGGGCTGGCCTGTGGCTGTGCGCCAGATGTGGTCTGCGCCGTAGCGCATGCCGGTTTTGCGGCACACCCAGGTGCCCACCAGGGGCCAGCCGCCGGGCAGGTAGTCGCCCTGGGCGATGCTTTCGCGGCAGTGGGGGCAGACGTGGCGCACGGTGTGGGGCTGGCCTTTGACCCATTTGAAGCCGTAGGGCAGCTCTTTGGCGCCCCAGGTCAGCGGGTGCTCTGCGCCGCAGCGCGGGCATTCGATCTGATATTGCACATAGGCGTTGGCGTCTTCACACGCGCGCTCGACATGGCACAGGCCTTTGATGCGGGGGGTGCTGCCGCCCACAAACTTGGGGTACGGCGCGCCTTCCAGGCGGCCTTTGGCCAGGCTGCCGGGGTCGCCAGACTTTTCAATGCTTTGGTCAAAGGCGCTCCACTCATCCAGGATGGAGACGGCCACGGTGATGCGGCGGTAGGCCCGGGCGGCCTTGCCACCCAGCAGGTGCAGCACGCTGTCGCGGAAGGGTTTGTATTTGATGGTGTCTTCCAAGCCCTTGCCACGGCGGCGGGCGGCCTGCACGGCGGCCACGCCGTCCAAGACCGGTTCAATCTCGCTTTTGACGTAGCTGTCGCGGTCGTCGTCGGTGGGCTGCCACAGGGCCTGTTTGCGGCGGCGGTGGGCGATGTTGTAGGCGACGAAGGCGGTGATCATCTTGGTGTAGCCCACGCGCTTGGACTTTTTGACGGCCAGCTCTTCAATGCGGTCGTCGCTCATGAAGTCCAGAATGCCCTGCTGGAAGGGCCAGCCCACCCAGCCGCCCTTCTGGTGGCTGGATTCACCCGCCAGGATGAAGTGCGCAGCCGCCCATTCGCTGAGGGTCTGCGGCACCTCGGCGCGCAGGCTGGAGAGGCCGAGGGCATTGGCGGCCTGGATGGCGGCCATGGCTTCGGGGCTGAGGGGTGCACTCATCGTGCGTCGCCCTCCTCGTCGGTGCCAGCGCTGATATCAAGCGTGGCGGCCTCGTCTGCATCTGCCAGCGCCATGGCCTCCACCTCTTTGTTGACCAGCTGGGAGGTGGCGCGGATCCACTCGTTGCGCGAGTCGGCAATCAGGCGCAGCACGACCTGGCGGGCGTCTTCGGGCAGCTCGGGGCAGGCCTTGCGCAGCTGGCCTTCGAGCTGGTCCAGCCGATCGACGATGGCGGAGCTGGCCAGCGCCAGCACGTCAGCCAGGATGCCGATGGGCGCGTACTCGCCCCGGGCGACGGCGTTTTTCAGCTCCTGCGCCTCGCGCTGGGCCCGGGCCAGACCGGCGCGCTCTTGCACCAGGTCCAGCCCCAGCGTTTCGCCCAGCCGGCCCGCGGCCTGGTCGCGCAGGTGTTCGCAGTAGGCGATGAGCCAGGCGTGCACGCTCTCCCCACGGGTGAGCACGCCGTCGCTGACGCGCTTGCTGACGCTGGCTTCGCTCACGCCGATCATCTGCGCGAACTCTGCTTGCGAAACGATAGCATCCAGATAAGGCAGAACCTTCACTTAACCCCCCTAGCAAACCCACACAACAGTCCGACAACGCGGCTCGAATTACCCGCTTTGGCAGAAGCCCGGGAAGGACCCGCGACCCCACCGCCAGACCGGCCGGCACCCGATGGGCGGAGCGACAAACGGCAATCAATCGTCATACCCCAGCCGCCTCTCTGATGCGAAAGCGAATGCGCCTTGCCAGATAGCTCTCGGCATCCGCACGCTTGGCCACCTTGTCCATGTCCAGCTTGGGCTGATAGTTGCCCTGCTTCACGAACAAGATCACAGGCCGCACATCCACACCCCCTGTACCGCTTGCCGCCCAGATGCCTGGAGCAAGGTGCTGCATGCGCTCATCCGGATCACCCTTGGCAGTCAACCGCGCACCCGCACGCATCGCGCCATAGCTCACGAAGTAGCGCCGACCAGCTGCGCGCTTGGTTCCCTTGTGAATGCTGCGCTTGCGCTTGTCCGTCATGTTGGCGCGGTAGCCCTGCTCTCCGAAGGCCTGGAAGTAGCTGATGATCTGCACCAGAAAGCTGCCCTTCAGGTTCCCTCGGCCGTCATCGCTTCCGGGGTATGGACTGGTGGGAATGGCCGTCTGCAACCCAGTGGGCAAGATGCCTGCACGGCGCAGCGCCACCTCGCTGCGCTTGTCACTGCGGCGCCCGCCCCAGCTTTGCGCATTCAGAATCTTCTGCGGGTCCACACCCTTGCCACCCATGTAGGCCGGCTCGATGGTCACACTCAGCCGGTCGGCCGTGGCCATCTTCACGCGGGGCGAGCGCAGGATGTAGTCGGTGGGCCGATCAAACACGTCCCTCATCTCCCCCTGCATGGCACGCCGCACCTCAAACCCCACATCGTTCAGCGCTTTGGCATAAGCCCGCGCCGCCTCTTGCCCGGTCATGCCATGCAACTGCCGCAGCATCTCGGCCTGCCCGATCACACGCGCATCCAACTTAATGTGCATACACACCTCCATCGACCGGCGAACGCATGCGCTCATCAAACGCCGCCACCACGCGCTGCTCGTATGCGGAGAACAGGCGCTCCCTGCCCTCATCCCATGGCCCCAGGCCCAGATGGATGCCCATGGCCTCGACACCCGCACGCCCGCTGCGCCAGTTCGCATCGACACCTGTGACGCCTGTAACGCCTGTCACACCACCTGTTACGCCACCTGTCACGGTGACAGCAGCGTCCAACCAACGCGCCTCACGCAGCCAGCGCATCACCCGCGGGCACGCCTTGCCGTCATCCTTGTTCAGCAGGGCTGACTGGGCCTTGGCCGCCGTCAGCAGCTGCTCCGCCGTCACCACGCCACCCTCCACCAGCTCCACCACCTTGCGGCCCACCAGCTGGACCTGGGTGCGCCGCTGCTCGGGGAAGCAGCCCATCAGCTGGGCCACGACAGCTGCCGGGTTCTCCATCAGCTGGACCTTCACGGCTGGCTGTCGACCTGCCAGCTGGTCATCGATTGGCGCAGCCTGCCCCGCATCCGCCCCCCCGGCAGGGGGGTTGGGGGGTATCTCTTGGTCTAGGGGAATGGGGAAAGGGGAATGGTTAGCCGTGACAGGTGCGTGACTGGTGCGTGACAGGTCTTGCTGTGCTTTCAGCTTGGCATACGCTGCCCGCACCTCTGCCACCTTCGCATTCCACGGCAACACCTGCCCAGCCTTGCGCAGTGCTGCAAACATCTGCTTGCGCTCATCGCGGTGCTGCTGTTGCCGCTTGTTCACATTGGCCTTGACCGCACCACTGGCAGCGACCGCAGCACGGTAGTCGGCCAGCTCACGCTCACACCGTGGTTGCACGTACTGAGCGCTTTCAATATCGAGATCAAAGAACTCATCCAAGACGAACTGCAGGGCCGCCTTCTCTTCCGGCGTGTCACAGCGCAAGCGCCGCGCCAGCAGGCCGAAGTCGGACGCATCCAGCCCGCACTCGTTCACGTAGTAAAACTCCAGGGCATCCCGGTATATCGAGCGCTCCAGGCGCGACAAATGCAGCGTGGCTGTATTGAAGTCGCCAATGTGGTGGGTATATGCGTGCATAGTTTTTGTGTCTCCGCCCCACTCACACCAGCTTTTGCTGCTGCGGCACAGCCCGAATGGGCGTGATGTCGTGCCCCGTCTCGCTGCATTTGCGCAAGATCGGCAGGCGCTCCACCTTCCCAGCCTTGACCAGGCCGTGCACCGTGCTGCTGATGCTGGACATGTCCACCCAGGCCCCCGTGGCCTTGAAGTACGCCTGCCGCAATTCCTTGCCCGACAGGTTCACCACCCCGGCCTGGTGCTCTTGCACCAACACTGCCAGCAGCCGCCCCTGTAGCTGGGACATCAACTTGGGGCTCAGCCCCCAATACGCCTGGGCCCGGGCATCCAGCGACGTGACAAACGCCACACCACCACGCCCAGCACCAGGCGGCACTGCAGGCGCAGCACCCATTGCTTCAGCTTGCATAAGACACCTCCGATATCGAAGTGCAGGAAGAAAAAACCCCAACCACCAGCCCTTGGCGCGCGAATGCTGCCGGAGACAAAGACAGCCACGCCAAGGCCTGGGATCTACTGGTCAGGGGGTTGAAAACTTGAGATATCGAGCGCACAGCTCAGCCCTCGCGCTTTGGCACGCGCACGGCCACCGCGTTCACCAGCGCACTGATGCCGGCAATCGCCTCATTGGCCTGGTGCTCCACCCTGCGCAGGGCATTCGCGCTGGTCGGGCCATCACCCTTCAAGGCATCAGCAGCGGCCGCCGTCAACTCGCCAATCGACTGCTGGAAGAATCGATAGGCTTCCCAGGCATCGCCATCAGCCACATCTGGCCGCGACCGCAGGCACACATGGTCCAGCGCTGCCGACATGGCATAGAGCACATAAGGCAAGCCAGACACCACCTGCAACGCCAACGCATCTTTCAGCGTCAAGTGGTGCGACGTGTTGTTGGGGTTCAACTTGTGCTGCAGCGTGTTGGCAGACACGCCCATGCGCTGGGCCAGGGCAGCAACCCCGCCGGGGCACTCCTGCGCGATCAAGAACGCGGCATCCAAAACATCCATGCCACGGGCAATGTCGGCGTGGAGCTGCTTTTCGCCATAGACCGGCCAAGCCGCCGCTGAGAAACTGAATCCCGTCACAGCAACACCCCTTTCCACGGAGACACCATGGCAAACAAACAGCCAACAGCCACCACCCCCACCGCCGAGCAATTCGCCGCCCTACAGCTGCGCGTTGCAGCGCTGGAAGAATTTCTGGCCCACATGGCCACCATCCTGGAATGCGAGCGCCGCGGCTTCACCGCAGAACGCATGAATGCATGGCTGGACATGGCGACCGCCAAAATGCAAATGACCGGGAGCGCCACGCTGGAAGAAGTGCAAGCCCTGCGCCGACTGCAGGGCATCGTGGTGGGATGATGGTCATGCGGACCACCAAACCAAAACGAAATGGCGCCCGCCCTGGCCCTGGTTACGATGGAAGCTCCGACACAACCAACGACGCCAAGGAGGGCGGACATGAACAAAGAACCAATGCGCGTATCAGTCATTGGAATGGCTTGGTACTTGGAAGAGGATTTCGAGCAGATCAAACGGCTCATGGCCGATGGCCACACCCTGCACCGCACCTACGCCGAATGGCTCAAGGCCGCCACCTTTGGAGAAGAACAGCAACGTCGAGCGGGTGGTGTCGTCGTGCGGGCCATCATTCGCCCGCAAGAGTTCAAAGACTGGTGCCAAAGTCGGGGCCTGAACATCGACTCCAAGGCTCGCATGGCGTTCGCCAACCACTGTGCAAACGAAGCTATTCAAAAAGGCGAATTGAGTTAGCTCGCAAGAAAGTAGTGGATCAGCCATGGGGCACCTCCTGGGTCGCAGCTTCGCGGCAAGCCATGCGCAGATAGGCCCAGTCCACGTCGGGGCGCAAGTCTTCGCAGCGCACAGCGCCGCCGGACTCCCGGTCTACCTTGATGCACAGGCTTTCACCCAGGCGTTGCCCCTTGCTGATGGCCTTGCGCAGGTAAGCCTCGGACGTGTTGCAACGCTCTACAAACCGCTGTCGCGGTGCTTTTTGCAAGCTATTGAGATAGGCGAGGAGTTTTTCCATGCACAAATATTACCCAGTGGTAACTATTAATGCAATACCCAAGGGTCATTTACTTATAGGTAATGATTTGCTGGAATCTGCGAATGGATAAGTACGAACAACGCCGCACCACACTTCAAGCCCTTGTTGATGAACTGGGCCGCGGCGGCATTGCAAGCATTGCACAGCAAATTGGCAAGGACGCCAGCTACGTCTCACGGATGCTCTACCCGCCAGGCAAGAGCGGCGCCAAGAGAATTGGCGAGGACACCGCAGAGGCACTTGCCCGTGCATACCCCACGCACTTTGCCCAGCACAACTCCGAGGGGCTGTCAACACCTACCGCTGATGATCTGATTCGCATCCCCTTGCTTGCTAACTGCGGCAGCATGGGCCCAGGCAATGAGGCGCTGGATGCCGACTACGTGGTGGGCGATCTGGCCCTGTCCTCGCACTGGATCAACCAGCACATCCGCCCCGGCAATATTCGAGAGCTGAAGTTCATCCACGCTCACGGCGAAAGCATGGCCCCCACCTTCAGCGACGGCGATGTGCTGCTGGTGGACGTGGGCTCACGCGACCCATCCAGCATGGAAGGCGTCTACGTGCTGGAAGTGCGCGGCCAGCTTTACATCAAACGCGTGCGCATCCGCATGGATGGCGCTATGGAAGTCAGCTCTGACAACGTCAACATCAAGACTGTGGATGTACTCAACGGCGACCACCAGCTGCGTGTACTGGGGCGTGTGGTGTGGGCATGGAATGGAAAGAAGTTGTAAGCGCTACTTGCGGCAAGACCTTCTCCAAAGCAATACATCAGGCTAACAACTACAAAAAAATATCGCAAAATTGATATGATGCTCTGGAAGTTTGAAGTCTTCGTAAGTGCTAGCGGTCGTTGCGATAGCCAAAAGGCTATAGATGACTACAACGTAAAAGACAACATGGCGTTTGAACGTGCTGTAGAGCACCTTGCTGTGACACCACGCATTCAATGGAATGAACCACAGGCCAAAGACGTCACGCCAAGCGACACCAAGTACAAATCTGCAGGCTTCAAACTCTATGAAATCCGCTACAAAGCTAACAACCGTGCCGAAAGAGCTTTTGGCTACTTCCCAGAAGGAAAAGGCGCCTTTGTCATCCTCCTTATCTGCAACCATAAGCAAAAGATCTATGACCCAGCTAACGCCTTCGACATCGCCTTCGAGCGTTTCAAAGCGCACAAAGAAGGGCAAGCATCCAGTCGCACTCTCCAAATTGATGGAGAGGACTTTCCTCAAGATGAAGAGGAATAAAGAAGCACGCGACGCTTATGTAGAAGCAGAAATCACCACTGCGCTTGCGCACCAAATCCGCACCATGCGCATGGACCGGAACCTTAGCCAAGCCGAGCTGGCCAAACAAATGAAAACCACCCAGGCTGCAATCTCGCGCCTGGAAGACCCCAGCTATGGGCAGTTAACCCTGCAGACTTTGTTCAAGCTCAGCCACGCTTTTGACACTGGGCTGCGCGTGGAGTTCGTCTCTACGCTCGCCATGCTGAATGCCACCTACAAACCCAACGAGGCTGCACGCCACATTGCTAGCTTTGAGGAAGAGGCTGAAGATGTCGTTTTTTACACCCCTGCACAGCACACTCCGAACCAAAGCACGCTGACCTTGCAGTCCAAAACGATACCCGCCATCAGCACCTCGCTACTGGCTGAATCCATTACGGAACGCTATTCGCGCTGCGACTACCTGCAGCAACTCACTGTCAACGCGGATGCATCAAGAGACGATCACCATGACTTCTTCTACCCACAAACCCGAGCAGAAACAGCAACCGTCTACACCAGCTCATGAGATGTCGCACAGGTTCTCTGCAACCCGCCATCAACCTATTTTTTGCGAGGGCATCTCCCAAATTGCGGTAGGCTACCCCGTTTCTCGCCTTATCTTTGCAAGTCAACCTCCGCAACGCTCTGCAGATGGCAAAGAGATAACTCACTTTGTAGCTACCGAAGTTGTTCTACCCACTAACGGGTTGGCTGAACTTGCCAAACAAATCATTCAGTCTCTGATAGAGAGTAAAGACCAGTTAGGCGCAATTGGCAACGATTGGAACAAAAACTTATCAGAACTAATCACCCACCTGGAAAATCCAGAAACAAGTGGCAACTAACAACCACACACAAGCCCGCCCCACGCGGGCTTTTTTACACCCTAAACATTCGGCTTATCCATCGGCTCACCTGGCAGCTCTACTGGCGGAGCATCGCTGGGCGGGTCAATCGGCTCAGGTGTGGGTTCTTGTTCCTTGCGCGGTTCTTTGGGGTCCAGTTGCATGGCTATTGCCTCCTTTGGTTGTTTGTAGCCGACATGCACAGCACGAGCAGTCAGAGAACACCTAGCTCTGCCAACCATCCTTTCCCCTGACTTTGCGAAGTACACAATAAATTTACCCAAAGGTATTGCAATAAACATTACCCTTGGGTAAATTACTTCCATCGCAGCACCAACCGCGACATGACCCAGGGGAAGCGATCCGCCCCGTACCGAATCGATGCAAGAGGAAGGTCTAGCGCCCCACGGCGCGCAGCAAGGTGCACCCGCGATGGGCACCACGGCATCGACCGGGGCCAAGCCCCGGATCGTTAACAAGAGAGTGGATAGAAGAGGGCTACATCGCCAAGCGTTGCACAAAGCGCTGCCATGCGCTCAGGTGTGCAAAGCCATCGGTATACCCAAGAGATCGCATTGCTGCATTGCTAGCTGGCAAGTTCATGCTCAGCATTCCGAGATCCGACTTTTTCTTCTCGGCAACTTTTGCCAGTAGCTCTGCATCTGAGAGCATCGGCATGCTTGCCTGCAAATCCAGCCAAGAAGACTTGATTTGGCAGTGCCGCTCAGCCTTCACGGCTGGCTGCATGGCCAGAGAAAAGGCAGCACATAAAGCTAAGGCAATGCCACTGAATCCCACCAACCAAGGGTACGAGGCGATAACGCCGGCCGCTGCTACCGAGCCACCAGTGAGCTGAACCAGATTGCAACCAAAGTCCACACGTCGATAGAACGACTCGCAAAGCGTGTTGTACCAATATCCGTAGTGGACATCGAATTCAATCTGGTAGCGCTGCATGGAAGGTCCTTATTTTTGCCCTGGCTGCGGCTGAGGTGGAGGCGAGCTGGGACGGTGCAGTGGTGACTGGGTGTTTGGAATGATTGGCGCGTTCATGGGGTCCCTTCTGTAAGAAGTCTATGGAGTAGGAATCCAGATGTTATTACAGCAAGCGGACCCCACCCTTACCCTCTTCTATCCACTCTCGAAACTGCTTGATAAAAGCCCCCAAGCCAGCCGCTGCGACAGCGCCTGCGACTGCGGGGCCTGCCCATGACCGCGCCAGCAGTGAAAGAAAAGGCGCAAATCACCCCCTCCCTGCTGCAGGCTGCACCAAGTCCACCGCGTGCACCAGTGACCAGCACAGGGGATGTTTCCCAGACCAGCCGCCCTGCCCCACATGCCAGGCAGGCCCGCTGACCAGGAACGCCCACCTGCTGTGGCGCGGTAACAGCAGGCTGCGACGACACCCGCCGGGCTGGCGGGTGTTGCGCAAACCCAAGCGCCTTGAATACAGGACGCTTTGGTTTGCAATTGCGTAAGCCCACTGTGCTAAAACCCCATGCAAATCAAGCATGGAGAGAGGTATGCCTAGTCTGAAATGGAGCCTGGTTGCAGCTGCAGCGATCGCCACATCACCCGCATTGGCCATGTACAAATGCAAAGACGCCAACGGCCGCACGGCATTCCAAGAGCGCCCCTGCGAGTCCACCGGCACGCAAGGCAATCAGATTGAGGTCAAGCCAGCTGCAGGCCCAGCGCCTGCGGCTGCGCCACCTACCAGCGCGCAAGCAGCCTCTGCACCCACCGCCGATGCACCACAGACCGAAGCCGAGCGCCTGCGCAGACTGAACGAGCGCGATCGCAAGCAACGCCGCCTCAACGACCTGAACGAGCGCGAAATCAGCGCCGCTGAAAGCCGTATCCGGAACGCAACCAACCAGTGCGAACGCAAGATGGGCAGCGCTCAGAGCATGAAGTCCTACGCCAACAACAACTTGGCAGGCGCCACCTGGGAGCAATCTCTCAGCACTGAAATGCAGGCGATTGCGACCCAATGCACTGCAGAGCAGACACGCCTGAACGCCGCACTCGATCGCCTACTTGCCGAGAAAGCCCGCCTAGAGCAGGAACTGGCGCAGTAACCGACCACCATCCACCCCCAGCCCACCACCCGGTGGGCTTTTTTTCGCCTGGAGATTTTGAAATGTGAACACCGGCCACGCGGGCCTGAAGCGCCGCAACCCCTGCAGCGTCAGCAGGGCCATGCACTGAGCCCTTTGCCCACCATGCGGGTCTCGGCCGCGCCGGCGCCCCTCTCAATAGCCGGCGCAGCGGGCAAAAGGTTCAACCCATGGCATCCCACCCACCGAGCCATCTGGCGAAGCTGCAGATCAACGCAGCAATGGAGGTTCTGCGGCCGTGCAACCCCGTGCACGGTGGTCCGCAGCTTCACCTGATGGCTTGCCCATCCACCAACCAAGCCACCCACCGAGGTGGCTTTTTCACGTCCACGCACCGGAGCCACACCATGCACCAGCACCCACCCGGCCGCCTGACCCTGCCCCGCGTTCTGCTGACGGACCGGGCCTTCGTCTACACCAACAGCGCCGCCACCGACGTGCGCACCACCATGCAGCGCGCGCGGCACCTGCAGGAGCAGGAGGCACTGCAGCAGCGCCTGGCTGCAGCCAAGGCCCAGCCCGCCCTGCCCGGCGTGCCCGAAGCCCCACCGCGCCGCCTGCGCGCCGGGCTGGCCCAGGGCCAGCACCTGGCACTGCCCCAGATATGAGCCAGACCCCACCCAACGAACCAGGAGGACCACCACCATGGCCCAGGCATTACGCACCTACCAAGTCACCGTCCTGGACGGCGGCAAGCACATCAGCTTCACCACCCAGCAACGCAGCGGCGGCGATGCCGCCACCTACGCACTCAGCGTCTACCCCTGGGCGCGCAGCGTCAGCACCAAGCCCATCAACAGCTACCGCGCTGCATGAGCTGCTGGCGGCCATGGCCCGCCAGGACCGCCGCCGCAGCGCGATTCTGAACGCTATCGAAACAAAAGCACACAGTGCTTTTGAAGCATCACTTTCGGTTGAAAACTACTTTCAAACGCAACAACAGCGCAAGCAAAGCGCTCACTTTTTCCAACCCGCCGCAAGGCACAACCCCAGGAGATAGACCATGCACGCAGTCCCCAACACCAGCGCAGCACAAACCGATGTGAGCGCCTTCATCACCGACTTGGATGGCGGCCAGTTTGACCGCATGCTGTCCGTAGCCCTTGGCCAAGTGGCCGCAGGCGTGGTGGACAACAACAAGGTGGGTGAAGTGGCCGTCAAGTTCACCATTGAGCGCATCCCCGGCACACACCAGGTCAACGTGAAGCACTCGCTCAAGTTCAGCAAGCCCACGCTGGACGGCAAGGCCGGTGAAGAAGCCACCCGCAAAACCGTCATGCATGTGGGCAAAAACGGCGTGATGAGCCTGGTGCCACAAAGCCAGTTGAGCATTCCCGGCGTTCCCTCCAAGGTGTAACGCCAGCAACCCAACCCAGCCCGCCACCTTGGCGGGCTTTGTTTTTTCCGCTTTACCAACCCAACCCTAATAGGGAATTACCGTGAACAAAGCAACTCAAGCGCAAGCAACCAATACCGAAGCCGTACAAGGTGAGGCACTGCCATTTAGCCTTGGCAACCCCGTGCTGGACCAGCGCGACACCACGATTGATCAGGCCAACGCCGCTATTTTTTACGCAATAGGCAATAGTCGCGGCATCTCTCCACTGGTCGCGCTGCCCAATGACTTCAGCCGCCACGACGTTGAAAACTATCTGCCCGCCCGCATTCGCGCCCGTGGCACGTTCACCGCGCCCTACATGAACGACTTTGTGGCCTACGCCGCACAGCACAAAGAAGATGGCGCCAGCGTGTTTGTGGATGCAGACAACATCACTGCCACCGCGGTGCTGAACCTGGGCACACCCACCACCCCAGGCCATGCCGACCAGTTGGCCAAGCTGGCCCCCAAGCGCACTGCGGCTTACGATGCCCTGCGCAACATCACCCGCAGCCCACAACCCCAGCGCGAAATGGCCGAGTTTCTGGAAGACTGGCTGCCCTACTGGTGGGCATACGCAGTCAAGGGCGAACCTGCGCTGCCTCAAGGCCAGGCGGTGCTTGCCATCCGCAACTTGACGGTGGAGGCCGCCATCAAGGCCGACCACAAGGAAGAAAGCCTGAGCGCCAGCCGCAGCACCTTTGAAAGCGTGAAAGCCAGCAGCGAGCACACCCTGCCCAGCCTGATCATTTTCAAGTGCAAGCCCTACCCCGACTTGCAAGAGCGTGAGTTTGCCTTGCGCCTGTCGGTGCTGACCAACGACAAAACTCCGCGCTTTCAGCTGCGCATCACCGCGCTGGAAGAACACATCGAGCAAATGGCCACCGAGTTCGCGGTGCAAATCCGCGAAGCCGCAGAAGGCCAAATCCCCGTGCTGATTGGCGCTTACCAAAAGACCAACTAAGCGCTGATTGGGATCAACCAGCCCCGCACCCGCGGGGCTTTGCATTTCTGGATGCGAGAACGCCATGACCCACACCGTCACCCTCAAGCCCAAGCGCTACTGGAAACAGAACGCCGCCCTGCTGGCCAAGCAGGCCGAGACCATGAGCAACGACAAGCTGGCCGCAGCGCACAACGCCACGCCCAAGCAGATCCGGAACCAGCTGCACAAGCTGGGCATCAAGTCGCGCGCCGCCGACAACGCAACCGCCGCCCGCAAGGCGCATCTGCAGGTACTGGCCGCCAAGCTGACGGCCACGCAGCTTGCCGACCGCGAGGGCAAGACCGTGAGCGCCATCCGCCAGGAGCTGACGCGCCTGGGCCTGAAGGCGGTACAGGTCAAGCGCAACGTGTGGGCTGACCGCCGGCCGCAGCTGGAGGAATACGCCAAGACCCACACTGCACAGCAGCTGGCCGACAAATACCGCTGCGATGTCGCGCACATGTACCGCCTACTGAACCGCTTCGACATCACCGCCCAGCCGGCAAAGCCAGGCCCGGCGCGCCGCACGCCCCAACCCAGCAGCCCACGCAACCCCCGCCCATCCGGCGCACCCGCCAAGGCCGGCATGGGCACAACCCCCACACGCACCAGCATTGCCAGCACCACGCCGGCGCAGATCGTGTGGCCACCCCACGTGCAGGTGCAGCGCATTCCGCTGCCAGACCTGCCACGCGACCACCGCATCTGCAACGGCAGCAGCCGGGCGCCCTATCAGCCTGGGAAAGGTTGCTGACCATGCCTCATCACACAGGAGCACAGACATGCTGAACGCACTTGCCTCACTGACCAAGGCCGCCATCGGCGCCGCAGTGGAGACGCCCGTGGCAGTGGTAGCTGACGTCATCACGCTTGGCGGCTCTATGACCGACAAGGCAGAACCCTACACAGCAACCGCCGTCAAGAAGGTGGTCGAAAACATTCAAGACGCCACGAAGCCCGAGTAACAGCAAAACCACTGGAGTAGCCATGCGACACACCGGCATGCTTTTTCTCAGCCGCCACCGCCCACTGGCCGGCCGCACCAGGTGCGGGGCGTTCCAGGTGCAGTTGCAGGTCTACGACCGACTAGGCAACCACCAGGCAGAGCCCTGGTGCATCACCTGGACCGGCCCGGCCGCCCATCGCTTCTGGCAGCAGCACGAGCACAACCTCAAACCCGGCGCCGTGCTGCAGGTCGAGCTGGAGCATGCCCGCCTGCACACCATCTTCAGCCGCCCGCCGCAAGCCATCGTGCACGCCCGCGTGATCCAGATGGAGTACGTGCCGCGCGTGCAACCCGCCACCGCCCAACACCAGCACAGCCAACATGCTTGAGAACGCACCCATCATCATCGGCCTGACCGGCGCCAACGGTGCAGGCAAGGACACCGTCGCCGGCATGCTGAGAAGTGGTTCCAGTTTTTTGAACAGCTAGCTAAGCGAGATCTTTCCCCGTAAAAATGACCTGACAACAGGCCGAACCTGGAGAGATCTATGACCATCAAATCCCGACGCAAGCACAGCCCCGTATTTAAAGCGAAGGTGGCACTAGAAGCCGTGCGCGGAGAGCGCACGGTTGCTGAGCTGGCTCAGCAATATGAAGTTCACCCCAGCCAGATTGCAGATTGGAAACGCATGCTGCTGGAGCGGGCTGCTGACGTGTTTGGCGCAGCTCCTGCGCCCACAACCCCTGCGGTCGACCTTAAAGAGCTTCACGCCAAGATTGGTCAACTGACCTTAGAGAAGGATTTTTTGCAAGGTGCGCTGAGCAAAGCGGGATTGCTCAGCGTAGGTCGATGATTGACCGCGGTCATAGCTTGTCGCTGGCTCGCCAAGCCCAACTTATGCAAATCAGTCGTGGCTCTATTTATTACCGCCGCAAGTCACCAAACAGTGAGCAAGTTTCGTTGGCCCACACCTTGGATGCGTTACATGTAGCCCACCCATTTGCGGGCTCACGCA
>NZ_JAZHFR010000250.1:0-351 GCF_036541385.1 Comamonas sp. GCA5
CCTTCTTGCCACGCCTTGCGCCTTCCAGGCCCAGCTTGCGCATCAGTCGTTGTACGGTGCAGCGGGCAATGGGTAAGCCCTCTCGGTGCATCTGCTTCCAGACTTTGACCGTCCCATAAACCTGCCAGTTGGCATGCCACACACGTTGAATATGGGTGCAGCGTTCTTCGTCCGATTGGCTGCGCTTACAGCGCAGCCACGGGCAGTTTCTTTGCTGAACCCTGCGCCTGTAGCCCGATGGGGCAATTTGCAGCAACTTGCAAATTGGCTCGACCCCATAGGCATCACGATACTGGTCTACAAAGTCAATTAACTCTTGATGCGACGGTCCAGCTCCGCCTGTGCAAAAAA
>NZ_JAZHFR010000251.1:0-351 GCF_036541385.1 Comamonas sp. GCA5
GAACTTGGCAATTCGCCTTCAAACGCCCACGCTTATCGGCTGTATCTTTTTAAAGATGCAAACCTGAATCGCTTCAGATTTCTTGCTTCGCCGTGATCAGCGAAGCCTTGTATTGTAGCACCACTTTCGCAGTGCAAAAACGCTTTTAACGTTTTCTTTTCACCTCAACAGCGCTTTACAAGCACCTGAAGGGAAGAGAAAACGCCCAGTCGCTCGACTGGGCGTTTCTTGCTGTAAGAGCCTGGCGATGACCTACTTTCACACGGGAATCCGCACTATCATCGGCGCAAAGTCGTTTCACTGTCCTGTTCGGGATGGGAAGGAGTGGGGCCAACTTGCTATGGTCACCAG
>NZ_JAZHFR010000252.1:0-346 GCF_036541385.1 Comamonas sp. GCA5
CCCCTGAAGGGTCGTTGTAGACCACGACGTTGATAGGCTGGGTGTGGAAGCGCAGTAATGCGTTAAGCTAACCAGTACTAATTGCCCGTGAGGCTTGACCCTATAACTTTGATACTGCTGTGCAGTGTTCAAAAGACTTTATGCCCATGTGCGCAATCGAATAAAAGCTGATTAGGCTCTATGAATTTGCAAGGTAGCGATGAGCTGCTTTGCGACAAGTTATGCCTGGTGACCATAGCAAGTTGGCCCCACTCCTTCCCATCCCGAACAGGACAGTGAAACGACTTTGCGCCGATGATAGTGCGGATTCCCGTGTGAAAGTAGGTCATCGCCAGGCTCTTACAGC
>NZ_JAZHFR010000253.1:0-321 GCF_036541385.1 Comamonas sp. GCA5
TGTAGCCCAATGCCTGCAAGTCCAGAAACATCTGCTTGATCGTGCGCCGCTGCTTGCGAGAGCGATTGGCTTCTGTGCGCAACCAGCCAGACAGCTTGCAGGCAAATGGATCAAGCTTGGTAGAGATCGTGCGCTGTGCAACGCGAGGCTGCACAACATCGGAGCGCAAATACTTGCGGATGGTATTGCGAGAAAGCCCAGTTCTGCGGGCGATCTCCCGGATGGACAGGTGCTCACGCAGAGCCCAGCGCCTGATGACACTCAAAGTAGCCACGTCAATCACTCCTGGTCTCCTGCTGCACATAAAAGCAGCAGGCTAGG
>NZ_JAZHFR010000254.1:0-316 GCF_036541385.1 Comamonas sp. GCA5
AAAAAAGCGCTCGCAGCCTTGAGGATGTCATTGGCTCGGCGCAGCTCCTTGTTCTCTCGCTCAAGTTGCTTGAGTCGCTCACGTTCATCCGTGGTCAACCCTGGCCGTTGGCCTGCATCTATTTCTTTGCGCTGCACCCATCCATGCAAGGTGCTAACAGAGCAGCCAATCTTGGGGGCTATCGACTCACACGCACCCCACAGTGATGCGTAATCCGCTTGGCATTCCTGCACCAAACGTACGGCACGTTCACGTACCTCTGGGCTAAAACGAGCAGCTTTAGTGTTCATGACTCAATCCTCTCAGGAGTTGAGCC
>NZ_JAZHFR010000255.1:0-316 GCF_036541385.1 Comamonas sp. GCA5
GGCTCAACTCCTGAGAGGATTGAGTCATGAACACTAAAGCTGCTCGTTTTAGCCCAGAGGTACGTGAACGTGCCGTACGTTTGGTGCAGGAATGCCAAGCGGATTACGCATCACTGTGGGGCGCATGTGAATCAATAGCCCCCAAGATTGGCTGCTCTGTCAGCACCTTGCATGGATGGGTGCAGCGCAAAGAAATAGATGCAGGCCAACGACCAGGATTGACCACGGATGAGCGTGAGCGGCTCAAGCAACTGGAGCGAGAGAACAAGGAACTGCGCCGAGCCAATGACATCCTCAAGGCTGCGAGCGCTTTTTT
>NZ_JAZHFR010000256.1:0-310 GCF_036541385.1 Comamonas sp. GCA5
AAAAATGGAAGATGAAAGCACCTGATTTATTCGTCAAGAACGTGCGCAATCATCCGGGACCTGACACTTAGATTCCGCATGTCTTGATACGAGAGATGCTCCTTGTGAACGCTCTACTTCTCAAGACACTGGTTTGGCGGGGTGGTATTAACACACGCACAAGTGAAATCTAGCAATTTGTGTAGAATGCCGCGAAATTTAGGTCTGACTTTGGTAGTTAGCTATCCTTTTTGGAAGCTGTATTTATCTTGTTGCTTATGCAGACTCGTGCACCCACGACGCTGGGTATTGACTTTGTGACTTCCAACAC
>NZ_JAZHFR010000257.1:0-304 GCF_036541385.1 Comamonas sp. GCA5
TGGGCTGCTGCCGGTCTCGTTGACACCGACCTAAGCTTCTTGAGCTTGCTCGAACTGTACGGGACTGAGATATCCGAGCGTCGAATGCCGACGCGTCGGGTTGTAGAAGCACTCGATGTAATCGAACACATCTGAGCGGGCCTGGCCTCGTGTCCTGTACACCTTACGGGCCGTGCGCTCGGTCTTCAGAGAACTGAAGAAGCTCTCCATGGCCGAGTTGTCCCAGACCTCGCCAGCCCGACTCATGCTGCAAGTGATGCCCTGTTCGTCCAGCAGCCTCTGGAAGTGCTCGCTTGTGTATTGG
>NZ_JAZHFR010000258.1:0-301 GCF_036541385.1 Comamonas sp. GCA5
CCTGAGCATCTGCATATGCATGTGGCTTGGCGTGGAAAGGGGTTTGTTAACTACAACATGCTGCGGCGCTTTTGGCATATGGCCATCGGGAAGCACCGAGGATTCAAGGTATCGCGCGTGCTCCGTGGGGACGATTCGCCGGGGAACGTGCAAGACCGCCAGGTCAAGGCGTCTGCTGGTAGCTATCGCCATACAGAGAAGATTGCCAAGTACATCGGGAAGTACATCACCAAGGATCTGATTTCTGACTTCAATAAGAAACGTTATTGGCAGTCCAGTGGTATCAGTGTGGCTGAGACTC
>NZ_JAZHFR010000259.1:0-298 GCF_036541385.1 Comamonas sp. GCA5
CGCGCACCTTCACGTGGATGCAGTCCAGGTAGACGATGGGGTAGATGGCGTCCAGCGGGCGTGCCTGCCAGGCCTTGACCTCCTCACTCACAGCATCCGTCACGGATGAGATCAGGCTGGGCGAGACCTCCGTGCCGTACATCTCCTCCAGGTGGCTCTGGATCTCGCGCACCGTCATGCTGTATTGACCCAGTGAATTCCTGCTCAGGTGTTAACGTTGAAGGAAACGACGATGAGCACCCTGATGGAAGACGACATCAAGCGCTGGACAGCCAAGCGTAAGACAGCCCTTGTCCTG
>NZ_JAZHFR010000025.1:0-45532 GCF_036541385.1 Comamonas sp. GCA5
CCCCTCCAGCAAGGGCTTGATGATCTCGAATTGCTCGCGGCTCGTGTCGCTGGGGTACTTCTTGGTTCGCACCCGTCAATTGTCAGGGAACAATTAAAGATCCTGAACAGGTTCTTAGGGCGTAGCGTTCGGTGGCAGCGCGCCCCAGACTGGGGTGGAATCGGCAGGGTCGGCCGGCGGAAGTTCGATGGGCCCCCAGCTGCTTTCGCAGTGCGTCACCGCCCACTGGCTGGGGCGGAAGCGCGCGGCGGGGCCGTCGGGCTCGGGTTGGCCGAATTCGGCCTCGATGTCGTAGTCGATCAGCGGCCGGTGGAACCAGGCGTATTCGCCCTGTTTGCAGTCCAGATGCGGACGGGCGGGGTCTGGGACCCAGGCGCCATACCCATCGCCAGCCTGGCGGTCGAAGTGGGCGACGGGGCGAATTTGCTGGTCGTGCGCCAGCTCCAACCGGGTGGGGTTGGTCTCCATGGCAGTGGCCCAGGCGCCGGCCACCTGCACCGGGTGGGGAAAGCGCACGGCCCGCAAGCCGCGCAGGCTCAGCGGTCGTTGGGGTTCCCCGTTGTCAAACGGGTCATAGCGGTCGATCAGGCTGCCCTGGGGGATCCGCAGCTCGCCATACTGAAAGTCCTGCGGTAGCACGAAGTGCTGGCGGCTGTGGCGGTAGCGGTGCTGCTGCTCCAGCGTCTGCTGGATCTGCCAGATGTGCTGCGCCAGCACCAGCCCCCAGAGGCAGCCAACCGTTGCCAGCACCGACAGCGCCGCGACCCCCGCCCGCCAGAAGCGGGGGCGCTGCGCAGCGGGCAGGTGGCGGTGGCGCCATTCCCACCGCAGGCGGTACAGCAGCAAGCCGGCGCCCAGCGCCGCAGCCAGCCACGGGGCCAGCAGGAGCAGCAGTTGGGGCCAGGAAAACAAAGGGCCGGGAATCATCGATCGGGGAGTGGGCAGCGCAGGCGGCGATGCCCCAACTGTAGCGATGGTTGCCAGGCACGCCGCGTGGGCGCAGGCATGGGCCTGCGTATAGTCGGCGGCAGCTCGGTGGCCGGCTTTGAATCAAAAATGCCTGTCACCCTCTGTTGACCTGTGTTTTAAGCTACTTTTTTTGATATGGAACACCGCCACGCAGGCGCCCACCGCGTCGATATCGTCGTCTACCCCGGCTTCAAGGCGCTGGAGGCCATCGGCCCGATGTCGGTCTTTGAGTACGCCAACGTGCACCTGCGCGCCAAGGGGCTGGCCGATGGCTATGCCCTGCGCGTGGTGGCCGCGCAGCGCGGGCTGGTGCGCTCGGACACGCTGATGGCGCTGGAGGCCACGCACACCCTGGCCGATGTGGAGCAGGACTCGGGCTGCACCGTGCTGCTGGTGGGCGCGCGCCACATCGCCACGGTGCTGCAGGCCAGCGCGCCGCTGGTGGACTGGGTGGGGCGTGTGGCGCCCCAGGTGGCACGCACCATTGCGTTGTGCAGCGGCAGCTTCTTCCTGGCCGAAGCCGGGCTGCTCAACGGCCGCCGCGCGGCCACGCACTGGAGCGTGGCGCAGGAGCTGCAGCGCCGCCACCCCCAGGTGCGGGTGGATGCCGATGCCATCTATGTGCGCGAAGGGCCGTACTGGACTTCGGCCGGGGTCACGGCCGGGATCGATCTGGCCCTGGCCGTGGTGGAGCAGGACTTTGGCCACGCGCTGGCGCTGGAGGTGGCGCGCGATTTGGTGATGTACCTCAAGCGCCCCGGCGGGCAGTCGCAGTTCAGCGTGCAGCTGGCCAGCCAGGCCGTGCAGCACAGTGGCGTGCGCCTGGTCCAGCAGTGGGTGCTGGCGCACCTGGACCAGCCCATGCCGCAGGCGCTGTTGGCCGACAAAGCTGCCATGAGCGAGCGGCACTTCCGCCGCGTGTTCCAGCAGGAAACCGGCGTCACGCCCAGCGCCTTTGTCGAGAACGCACGCCTGGAGGGCGCCAAGCAGTTGCTGGAGACGCGTGGCGATCTGCCCCTGAAGACCGTGGCGGCCAAGGTGGGGCTGGGGTCGGAACAGGCGCTGCGCCACCTGTTCCAGAAAAGGCTGGGCATCACACCCGTGGCCTACCGCGAGCGCTTTGGCGACTAGCCGTTCAGCGGCCGGGTGTGGGCCAGGCGGCCAGCAAGTCCGCAAATTCATCGGCCGGCGATGGCGCCACGGGCGCGGTCTGTGCTGGCGCGGGGGCGGTCGCCGCCTGTGCCGGTGGCGTTGCGGGCAGCGCCGAGGGCAGCAGCTGCCGCAGGTCCAACTGCGGGTTGACCAGCCACAGGCACATCACATAGGTGGCCGTGGCAATTGCCGGGTCACCGCGCTCCAGGCGGGCCATGGTCGGTTGGGAGATGCCCAGCCGCTGTGCCCACTGTGCCTGGGTTTCCCCGCGCGCCTTGCGGGTGGCGACGATCTGCTGGGCCACTTGCTCGATCTGCGACAGGATGAACGGCGGAAAGTCGGCGGGACAGGTGTTCTGGCGGGGCATGGAGGCCGATGGTAGTACCGTTCGTCGGGCGTTGGGGCAACTCTATGAATAATTTCACAACAACCACTCGATCGGCAGCAGGCCCAGGAACCAGAGCGACAGGCGCTGGTGCCAGCGGCTCTGGGGCTCAGTGTCGTACACCGGCGCGGGATCGCCGACGCCGCTGTGCCAGCGCAGCTGTCCCTGCGCGTTCAGGCTGATGCGGTAGGCCAGGGCCGGGATGGTCTGGTCAAAGCTGTGGCTGATCTGCTGCGCCAGGCGCGGGCTCTCGATCATCAGGCCCATCTCGGTATTGAGCTGCAGCGAGCGCGGGTCGAAGTTGAAAGAGCCGACAAAGGCCCGCTGCCCGTCGACCGCGAAGGTTTTGGCGTGCAGGCTGCTGCCGGAGCTGCCCAGGGCCGTCAGCTGTAGGCGCAGCCGGTCGCCGTCCTCGGCGTAGTCCGGTGGTGTGCCGCGCAGCTCGTACAGTTCGACGCCGTCTTGCAGCAAGGGCTTGCGGTACTTGGCGTAGCCCGAGTGCACGATGGCCACGTCGGTCGCCTCCAGGGCGTTGGTCAGGATGCGCACACGCAGGCCCTGGGCGCGCAGCTGGGCAAAGGCCTGCACCCCGGCGGCCGCGGGCACGAAGTAGGGCGACACCAGATCCAGCGACTGCGTGGGCGTGCCGATGGCACGGCGCAACTGCTCGCCGATGAGGGCGGTGCTCGGGGCCAGGCCCTGGATCTTCTCGGGCGGGTCGCTCACCAGGTGTGCCACGGCCCAGTCCATGGGCAATTGCGCCTGCAGCAGGTGTTGCACAAAGGGGGTGGCTTCCAGCGCCTGGCGGTAGTCCCGGGCTGCGGGCGACTGCACCAGTGCCTGGCCGCTGCGGCGCAAACCCTCGAGTGCCCCTGGGGCGACCGGGCGCGCCACCTGGTCGACAGGGTAGGCGGCGACATGGTTCCAGTAGCAGTCGAAGTCCTGTTCGATGGCAAGCACGGCCGGGCCGATGGCCAGCACGTCCAGGTCGGCAAACACGACGCCATCGGTGGCGCCGAAGTATTCGTTGCCGACATTGCGCCCGCCCACGATGCTGGACTGCCCGTCCGCTGAGAACGACTTGTTGTGCATGCGCCGCTGGGCCCGGCGAAAGTCCGTGACATAGCCCAGGGGCTTGAGCCAGCCCCGCAGCGGCAAGGGGTTGATCAGCCGCACTTCGGCGTTCGGGTGGCTGTGCAGGGCCTGCAGGGCGTCGTCCAGCCCGGTGGTGCCGCCGTCGTCCAGCAGCAGGCGCACGCGCACGCCGCGGTCGGCGGCCAGCAGCAGCTCGTGCAGCAGCAACAGGCCGGTCTTGTCGTGGCGCCAGATGTAGTACTGCACATCCAGCGTGCGCTGGGCCGCGCGCGCCAGCAGGCTGCGGGCGGCGAAGGCTTCGCGTGGATCGCCCAGGGCGTAGAAGCCCGAGTGCGTGGCCGGGGCCTGCGCCTGCTGCCGCAAGGCCGCATGGGCCTGGCCCAGGGCGGTCTGCGCGGACACGTCCGGGGCTATGGCCTGCGTGGCCTGGGGCGGCTGGACGGGGGCGGGCAGGCTGCAGGCACCCAGCCCGCCCGCCAGCACGGCAACCCCGAGCCACGGCAGGCGCCGGTGCCGGTGCTGGGGCGTGGTTTTGCTAAAAAGCATAGCTTTCAGCGCTTGCTGGACAAGCGCTACAGGCTAGAACGGCGGGGGAAACGGTGGGCTGCACCGGCATCAGTCGCCCATCACCACACCTTCGCGGCGCGGATCGGCGCCGCCAAACCAGAAGCGCTTGCCGTGGGCTTCGCCGCGCGTGATGGCCTGCAGGCCGCTGGTCAGGTCCTGCTCCTTCACTTCGGCACCGCGTGCCTGCAGGGCCTGCACGGTGGCGGCGGGGAAGCGCTTCGCCTCCAGCAAGGTCGGGCCGTTCAGGCTGCTGAAGTTGGGCAGGTTGATGGCCTGCTGCGGCGTCAGCCCCCAGCCCAGCACCCCCTGCAGCGTCTTGGCCGTGTAGTGGATGATCTGCGCCCCGCCGGGGCTGCCGGCGCTCATGATGACCTGGCCCGTGGCCTTGTCGAAGACCAGGGTGGGGGCCATGGACGAGCGCGGGCGCTTGCCGGACTGCACGCGGTTGGCAATCGGCTGGCCGTCGGCGGCCCGGGGGGCCATGCTGAAATCGGTCAGCTCGTTGTTGAGCAGAAAGCCTTGGACCATCTGGCGGCTGCCGAACTGGTCCTCGATGGTGGTGGTCATGGCCAGGGCGTTGCCAAAGGCGTCGACGATGCTGATGTGGCTGGTGCCGTATTCGATCTGCTCGTGCATGGGCGCATGGCCGACCTTGAACTGGGCCGGGTTGCCGGGCTTGGCCACCTTCATGCTCTGCGCACCGATCAGGCGGGCGCGCTCCTGCAGGTAGCGGTGGTCCAGCAGGGTGTGCCAGCTGCCGCCCGGGGGCTGGACGAAGTCGGGGTCGGCCACGTACAGGGCGCGGTCGGCAAAGGCCAGGCGTGCGGCCTCGGTGTAGTAGTGCAGCCAGTCTGCGCTGGGCAGGCCGTCACTGCCCAGCGGCATGCGCGCGGCGGGCGTGTGGCCCAGGATGCCCAGGATCTGGCCCACGGCGATGGCGCCCGAACTGGGTGGCGGAAAGCCGCAGAGAGTGTAGCTGCGTGCGGTGCCACCGGGCGCGCTGGCGGGCAGGTTCCAGTCGTGGCACAGGGCCTGGCGCTTCTTGGGCTGGTAGCCGGCCAGGTCCTGCAGCGACAGCACGCCGGGGTTGGTGGGGTGGTTGCGCACCTTGTCGACGATGGCCTGGGCCACGGGCCCTTCGTGCAGCGCCTGGCTGCCGTGCTGGGCGATGGCGCGCAGCACCTGGGCGTAGGCGGGGTTCTTCAGCAGCGTGCCCACGGGCAGGGGCTGGCCGTCGGCGCCATAGAAGTAGGCGCGCGCGACGGGGTCGCTGTGCAGGAATTTCTCGCTGCGCAGCAGGGTGTGCAGGCGCGGGCTGACCTTGAAGCCCTGCTCGGCCAGCTGGATGGCCGGCTGCAGCAGGCTGGCCCAGGGCAGCTTGCCGTGTTCCCGGTGGGCCAGCTCCAGCATGCGCACAGCGCCGGGTGTGCCCACCGAGCGGCCGCCGACGACGGCATCGTGGAAAGCCATGGGCTGGCCGTCGGCCTTCAGGAACAGGTTTTCGGTGGCGGCGGCCGGGGCGGTCTCGCGCCCGTCATAGGCCAGCACCTGGGAGCCCGCGGCGTGCAGCAGGAAGGCGCCGCCGCCGATGCCGCTGGACTGCGGCTCGACCAGGCCCAGCACCATTTGCACGGCTATCGCGGCATCGATGGCGCTGCCGCCGGCCTTGAGCACCTGGTAGCCGGCATCGGTGGCCAGCGGGTTGGCCGCGGCAACGGCGAATTGCTCGGTGGCCCAGCCGGGTTTCTCGGTGTAGCCGGAGCTGCCTTCGGGCTGCGCGGGGATCTGGTAGTTCAGCCCTGCGGTCGGGCGGGTGGGGGTGCCGCAGCCTGCCAGCAAGGCCGTCAAAACGACAGCGCCCAGCACAGGGGCTGGGCGCAGGGTGTTGGGGGTGCGGGCGAGAGCAGGTGCGTGCATGGGGCGGTCTCCTGGGGTCCGTGAAAAAACCCCAGTGTGCCCCAAGCCCGCGTGCCACCGCGTAGGCAGTTTCAGCTAGTTCAATGGATGAACTTGATGAAGGCCTGGATCAGGAAGGCGTTGATGATGTCGATGAAGAAGGCCCCCACCAGCGGCACGATCAGGAAGGCCTTGTGCGAAGGGCCGTACTGGTTGGTGATGGCCTGCATATTGGCCACGGCCGTGGGCGTGGCCCCCATGCCGAAGCCGCAGTGGCCGGCGGCCAGCACGGCGGCATCGTAGTTCTTGCCCATGATGCGGAAGGTGACGAAGGTGGCATACAGCGCCATGACCACGGTCTGCGCGGCCAGGATGACCATCAGGGGGGCGGCCAGATCGGTCAGCTCCCACAGCTTCAGCGACAGCAGGGCAATCGCCAGATAGATCGACAGCGCGGCGTTGCCGAACACGTCGATGGCGCGGTCAAACACCTTGAAGCCGAAGATGTAGTCCAGCGAGTTGCGGATGATGACGCCACCGCCCAGTGCCCAGACGAAGGTGGGCAGCTGGATGGCCGTGCCTTTGGTCACGCCGGTCATGAATTCGGCAAACGCCAGGCAGCCGGCAAACAGGGCCAGGGTCTCGATGGCGGCGTCGGCCGTGATCAGGCGTGGGGTTTTGTTGGGCGACTCGAAGTTGGCCACCAGGCTGTGCTCGGACACCGCCGGGGTTTCTTCGCTCAGCTGTTCGGCATCGCTGCGGGACTTGGCCAGCTTGTGCTGGGTGACCAGGCGCTTGGCCAAGGGGCCGCCCAAAATTCCGCCGATCACCAGGCCGAAGGTGGCACAGGCCATGCCCAGGGTGGTGGCGCCGTTCAGGCCGTACTGGTTTTGCAGCACCGAGCCCCAGGCGCCGGCCGTGCCATGGCCGCCGATCAGGGTGATGGAGCCGGCCACCAGGCCAATCAGCGGGTCCAGACCCAGTGCACTGGCCAGGCCAACGCCGACGGCGTTCTGCACCAGGATGAAGGCGGCGATCACGCCCAGAAACAGCACCAGGCCCGAGCCCCCCTCGCGCAGCTTGGCGAAATTGGCGCTCAGACCAATCGAGGAGAAGAACACCAGCATGAACGCGGTCTGCAGGCTGCTTTCGAAGCCGAAAGTCCAGCCCAGGGTGAGGTGCAGCACATAGATCACGGCGGCGACCACCAGGCCGCCGGCCACGGGTTCCGGAATGTTGAAGTCACGCAGGAAGCGGATGCGCGAGACCAGGAGCTTGCCCAGCAGCAGCACCAGCACGGCGAGGATGAGCGTGTAATACGCACTGAAATTCACATGCATCAAGGGTCCTCTTTCACAAGAAGCGGCAAAGCGATGGTCCATGTCCGGCCGCAGCAGGGGCATGGCCAAAAGCGCTTAAGTTGGTCGGTCAAAGACGTGTGAGAGCCAGTCATGCGTAATGCATATATCTGCAGCTATCAAGTGGATAGCTGGAAGCGCATAGGAATAAAGCGCTATCTGGCGATTGTCTTTGAATATTTTGAAAAGCCAGTTATGACTTTTCTAGATGTGACTGTCCCGCCGCAAGGGGTGGGACGTCCTGCGCGCGGACTATGCACCAAGATGTGCGTTAGCGCTTGCTGATGGCGGGTTTTCCCTGTTGCGTTCTGGGAATGCGATGGGAGCTATCTGCGAAATGTGATAGCAGTCTTGTACCAAGCGCCGCGGCGCTGCGTGGCCCATGGGCTGTGGATCGCGCAGGTGCAGGCTGTGCGCCGCAGTGGGTACTGGCGCACGCTGCGCACCAGCGTGGTGCAATGCCATGCCGCGGTTGGGGCTGAAGGCGGCACGCGGCGCGCCTGCGCCAGTGGTGATTAGGACAGTGCCACGCGGGCCCGTCCCATGCGCTGGGCCTGTTCGCAGGTCTGGGTGGCCCGTGCCAGGGCTTCGGCCGGGGTCTCGGAGCTGCGCACGGCGATCAACCCGGCGCTGAAACTCAGCCCCAGCTTGTGCTCGGCATGCAGCAGCGGGCGCTGCGCCAGCTCGGTCTGCAGGCGTGCCAGCGCCTGGGCGGCATCACCAGGGTCGGTGGCCGGAAAGACGATGGCGAACTGCAGGTCGTTCACCCGCCCCAGGGCATCCTGCGGGCGCAGGGTGCTGCGCACCAGCCGTGCCACATGGGTCAGCGCAGCCAACTCGGCCGGTGGCAAGTCCTGGCTGGGCAGGTCCGTGGCCGCCAGCGGGTCCAGCTGCAGCGTGGCCAGGCTGACATGCTGCGCATGGCGCTGGGTGCGGGCCACTTCCGCCTGCAGGGTTTCCTGCAGGCCCTGCAGGTTCAGGGCACCCGTCAGCGGGTCGTGGCGGGTGCTGCTCTCGAACTGGGTCAGGATGTCGGTCAGCTCGGCAATCTTGCGCTCCTGGGCCAGGGCCTGGGCGCGCAGATCTTCCAGCTGGGCCTGGGCCATGCGGTTTTCGGTGGCCAGGGCATGGCCGGACTGGACCACGGATTCCAGCACCTGCGCCAGGCTGCCCAGGTCCTGGGTCTGCTGGATCTGCTGGGCGCAGTCCTGCAAGGCCTGGGCATGGGTGGCGCTGAGCTTGCCCAGGCTGGCCAGCTGGCTGGTGTGCTCGCCCAGCAACTGCTTGAGCTGCTGGTAGGCGTCGTTACGGGCACCTTCGATCTGCAGGTGGCGGAACAGCAGGTTCTTCAGGTGCGTCTGCATCGTGTCGAGCTGTGCCAGGGACCAGGGTTGCTGCATGGCGCTTGTCAGCGCCTGGGCCTGTTGCTGCAGGGCCTGGTCCTGCGCGGCGATGGCAGAAATGTGCTCGGCCACCATGCGCAGCATGGCCAGCATGCTCTGCCGGCGCTGCGCCTGGTCCTCGGCGGTGAAGGACAGCCGGTAGCTGTAGTTGTGCAGCATCTGCTCCAGCGCGGGCAGCGGCGGCGGCGCGGTGCGCAAAAAAGTGGCCAGCTGGTCGGTCAGCTCGTGCATGCGCTGGTCTTCATCGCCCAGCACGGCCAGGGTGCTTTCCATCATGCGCGCCATCTGGTCGGCCAGGGCCGGGGGCAGGACGTGCACGGTCTCGGTCACGGGGCCGGGTGGGGGTAGCAAGGTGGAATTGCCCAGGTCCAGCTTGGCGAAGCTGGCAATGGCGCTTTGCAGGCCGGTCCAGTCTTCGGCTTCCACCGCTGCGGCAAACTCGTGGGTGATGCGTTTTTGCGCCGGGGTCTGGGTGGGCAAAATGCTGGCGATGCGGCGCAGCGGTGGCTTGGGGAAGGGCAGCTTGGGCAGCAGGCCGGCGACTTCTTCGTAAATGGCCTGGTAATTTTCCGGGGTGGGGGCAGCCGGCGCGAAGCCAACAGCTTCAAGGTGTCGCGTGCAATTTCAGCGGGTGAGAGGGCGGCCACAGCAATGCCTTCTAGTTATGGGGTGGATTTCGGGAGTGTGCCGAATTTCGGGGCAGTCTCGCGGCCCAGAGGGTGTGTAAGTGTGCCCTCATACTCCGCTGGATATTGTCTGGATGCCACCTACAATCGGTGTAATCTGTTTAGAGCCCATGAAGATTCTCATTTCCAACGACGACGGTTATCAGGCCCCCGGCATCGTCGCGCTGCACGCTGCCTTGACTTCCATTGAGGGGGTGGAAGCCGAGGTCGTCGCCCCCGAGCACAACAACAGCGCCAAGTCGAATGCGCTGACACTGCATTCTCCGCTGTACGTGCACCGTGGCGCGAATGGTTTTCGCTATGTCAACGGAACCCCCGCGGATTGCGTGCACATCGCCATGACCGGCTTGCTGGGCTACCGCCCGGACCTGGTGGTCTCCGGCATCAACAACGGCGCCAACATGGGCGACGACACCATCTACTCCGGCACCGTGGGCGCCGCGATGGAGGGTTACCTGTTTGGCGTGCCCGCCATCGCCTTCTCCCAGGTGCAACGCGACTGGGTCGAGCTGCAGGCGGCCGCGCAGAAGGCCAAGCAGATCGTGCAGCAGATGCTGCAGCAACAACTGGTGGGCCAGGCGCCATGGCTGCTCAACGTGAATATTCCCAATCTGCCGCTGGAGCAGATGGGGGGCGTCAAGCTGTGTCGCCTGGGGCGCCGCCATTCGGCCGAGCCCGTGATCACCCAGGTCAGCCCGCGCGGAGAGACCATGTACTGGATCGGCAGTGCGGGCGCAGCCAAGGACGATGCGGAGGGGACGGATTTTCACGCCACCGCCCAGGGCCATGTGTCCATGACGCCGCTGAAGGTGGACCTGACGGACCATGAGCATCTGGTCTATTGGGCGCAGACGGCTTCCCGCCTGGATGGCAGCGCAGGTGCGAGGGCCGCGGCATGAACCAACCCAAGCGACCCGGTTTTCCGGCATGGATTGCGTCCTCCGCGGCGCCCAAACCTGCAGCAGGTGCGCGCACGCCCGTGGCGGCCGGCACCGCTCAGCGCCCGGCGATGGCGCCCGTGGGGTGGGGGCTGGATTCGGTGGCCGTGCGCATGCGCATGGTGCAGCGGTTGGCGGCCTCGGGCATTCAGTCGCAGGCGGTGCTGTCTGCTATGGGCGGCGTGGAGCGGCACCTGTTTGTGGACAGTGCCCTCGTGAACCAGGCCTACGAAGACACCAGCTTGCCAATCGGCTTGCAGCAGACCATCTCCAAGCCCAGCGTGGTGGCCCGCATGATCGAGTTGCTGGAGGGGGCCGAGTGCGCGCGTGCTCCCGGAGGCTTGGGCCGGGTGCTGGAAATTGGCACCGGCTGCGGCTACCAAGCCGCAGTGTTGGGGCGCGTGGCGCGCGAGGTGTATTCCATCGAGCGGCTACGCGGCCTGCATGAAAAAGCGCGGAACAATTTGCGGCCGCTGCGACTCAGGAATGTGCACCTCTTGTTTGGTGACGGAATGCAAGGGTATGCGCAAGGTGCGCCCTACGCGGGCATCATTGCGGCCGCGGGTGGCGATGCCGTCCCCCAGGCATGGCTGGATCAGCTGGCTGTGGGAGGGCGTCTGGTTGCGCCCATGGTAAGAAATGCCGGTCAGCAGGTGCTGCTGGTGATCGATAAAACGTTGCACGGGTTTACGGAATCCGTGCTCGAGGCAGTGCACTTTGTCCCCCTAAAATCGGGGATTGCCTGAAAGGGAAATGAATATGTTGTTATCGCGAGGTCTTGGTTCTTGGGGTGCGGTCTTGGTGGTTGGCGGATTGCTGGTGGGGTGCGCTCAGGTGAACAAGGCTCCGGTGGAAGACCGTGGTGGCTGGGGCGGTGGGTCCGCTGCGCGCGTTGACCCTGCCACGCTGCCTGGTGCAGAGAATGCGGGCAAGCCGGGTTACTACACGGTGCAGCCTGGTGATACCTTGATCCGGATCGGCCTGGAGCACGGCCAAAGCTGGAAGGACATTGCGCGCTGGAGCAATCTGTCCAATCCCGACCTGATCGAAGTGGGGCAGGTGGTGCGCGTGGTGCCGCCAGGGGGCGCGGATGGCGAAGGTGCCCGCCCCGTGGCCAGCACCAAGGTGCAGGCCACGCCCTTGCCGCCGGCCGGCAGCTCGGGCAGCGCAGCACCCGCACCTGCGCCAACGCCCACACCCGTGGCGACCCCACCGTCCGACGCGGCGAAGAATGGTTCGGCGGGTGGCGATGCCAGCGGTTTGGGCTTCATCTGGCCCGCTGCGGGTCCGGTGATTGCCGGCTTCAACGAGTCGACCAACAAGGGGGTGGATATTGCCGGCAAGGCTGGCGATCCCGTGATGGCCGCCGCCGATGGCCGCGTGGTGTATTCGGGGGCCGGCCTGCGCGGCTATGGGCACCTGATCATCCTCAAGCACAACAACACCTACCTGACGGCCTACGCCCACAACCAGAAGCTGCTGGTCAAGGAAGACCAGAATGTGAAGAAGGGGCAGAAGATTGCGGAGATGGGCAACAGCGATGCCGACCGCGTCAAGCTGCACTTCGAGGTACGCCGTCAAGGCAAGCCGGTCGACCCTTCGCGCTATCTGCCCGCACGTTGATGCGTGGCCGGAGGTCTGTCGGATCTCTGGTGCAAATGCCCGGTGCAACCCGCACCGGGCATTTTTGTTTTGACATCTTTTGACCCAGGAGCTGGTGTGAGTGAAACGTCCTTGCCCCCCGATCATGACCTGTCCGTTGAGGACGATGCCGCCGACGTGGAGGTCGCGACGACGGAGGTGGAGCTGCGCGTGCTGCAGGTGACCCTGGAGCAGCACGGCAGCCGGCTGGACAAGGCGCTGGTGGATCTGGTGCCGGAGTTCTCGCGCAGCTACCTGCAGCAGTTGCTGGCGCAGGAGGCCGTGCAGGTCAATGACCGCCGGGTGACCAAGGCCTCGCACAAGGTCAAGCTGGGCGATGTGCTGGCGGTGGAGATGCGTCCTACGGCGCAAAGCCAGTCCTTCCGGGCGGAGGCCATGGCGCTGGACGTTGTCTACGAGGATGAGCACCTGCTGGTGGTCAACAAGCCGGCTGGCCTGGTGGTGCACCCGGCGCCAGGCAACTGGAGCGGCACCTTGCTGAACGGCTTGCTGGCCCACCATGCCGGCGCGGCGGCTGTGCCGCGCGCCGGCATCGTGCACCGTCTGGACAAAGACACCAGCGGCCTGATGGTTGTGGCCAAGACGCGTGCCACCATGGACGCTTTGGTGGCCTTGATTGCGCGCCGCGACGTCAGCCGACGCTATCTGGCCCTGGCGCACAAGCGCTGGAGCGGTCCGGAGCTGCAGGCGGTGAATGCGGCGATCGGGCGCGATCCGCGCAACCGCCTGCGCATGGCGGTGGTGGATCTGGCGCAGCATGCCGGCAAGGAAGCGCGTACCGATATCACCTGCTGGGATACGACGCAGGCGCATTGCCTGGTGCATTGCAAGCTGCACACCGGGCGCACCCACCAGATCCGTGTGCACATGCTTTCCTTGGGGCACCCCTTGGTGGCCGATGCCTTGTACGGGGGCGCGCAGGCCGGTGGCATGGTGCGGCAGGCACTGCATGCGTTTCGCCTGTCATTCGCCCATCCGGTCACGGGCGCGAGCCTGGAGCTGGCGGCCGAGCCGCCTGCGGATTTCCTGCGGGCCATCGAAGAATTGGGCCTGCGCTACAATCCATCCTGATTCTGAAGCTGGGCGCCTGGTGGGTGCCCCTGCGATTGTTGGTGCACTTGCCCGTGAGGGTCCGGTCCATCTGTCTGCCATCCCCTCTTTTGATGAGGCTATCCCGCGCTTGAACCATGCATACGGTTGACGCCAAACGGGTTCTGGAAACCGCTTTGATCTGTGCGCAGCAGCCTTTGCCGCTGCGGGATTTGCGCGCGCTGTTCGATGGCAACCTGGGGGCGGACACCCTCAAGGACTTGCTGCTGGGCCTGCAGCAGGAGTGGGTGGGTCGTGGGGTGGAACTGGTGCAGGTGGCGTCGGGCTGGCGCTTTCAAAGCCGCCCGGAAATGCGGGCCTTCCTCGACAAGCTGCACCCCGAGAAGCCACCGCGCTACAGCCGTGCTGTGCTGGAGACCCTGGCCATCATCGCCTACCGTCAACCCGTGACGCGTGGCGATATCGAGGACATTCGCGGCGTGACGGTCAACAGCCTGATCATCAAACAGCTGGAAGACCGTGGGTGGGTGGAAGAGATCGGTCACCGGGAAACGGTGGGGCGTCCCGCCTTGCTCGCTACGACGCGCCAGTTTCTGGATGATCTGGGGCTGAAGTCGCTCGACGAGCTGCCCATGCTGGATGAGCCGGAGGCCCAGGCCACCTTGTTCTCGGCCCTGGATGCAGAGGCGGGCGACGCCGTGATGGCGCAAGATCCTGCTGTAGCTGTGGATACCGTGCCCGACGACCTGTTTGCAGAACCTGTGTTGCCCATGGACCAGGTGTTTGTTCCGGTGGAAGCGCCGGCTGCCGTGGATGCGGTGGACACCGGCGAGGCCGATCCCGTCTGACCCTGGGGCAAGCTGCCTCGTATTGAATAATGCAAGCGTCGTGCCGATAGGAATGGGCGTGCGCAGAAATGGAAATCATGACCAAAGAACACAAGCCCGCTCGCCGTGCGCCACGCAGCACCGAGCGCAAGCCGCAGATGGACCGCGCGTCCACGCCCGAAGTGGCAAACGCCCCTCAATCCGCGTTGGCGGATGTCTCGAATGCCGAGTCTGGCTACGATTTTGCAGCCGTGATTGCCGGGGAGCTGGATGCAGCCGAGACGCAGCCCGAGTCCGGCACGGTCAAACGCGTGCTCAAGCCCGAGGTGGAATCGCCGAAGCTGCACAAGGTGCTGGCGCAGGCCGGCCTGGGCTCGCGCCTGGAGATGGAGCGCATGATTGTCGAGGGGCGCATCACCGTCAACAGCGAGCCGGCCCACGTGGGGCAGCGCATCCAGCTGGGTGACAGCATCAAGGTGGACGGCAAGCCCATCAAGGTGCGGATCGATCCACCGGCTGTGCGCGTGCTGGCCTACCACAAGCCGGCTGGCGAAGTGGTGACGCTGGATGATCCGCAAAACCGCCCCACCGTGTTTCGTCGCCTGCCCAAGCTGCACAACGGCAAGTGGCAGTCGGTCGGCCGCCTGGACTTGAACACCGAAGGCCTGTTGCTGTTCACCAGCTCCGGCACCCTGGCCAACAACCTGATGCACCCCCGCTTCGGTCTGGAGCGCGAGTACGCCGTGCGCGTGCTGGGTGCGTTGACCAAGGAAGAAAAGCAGCTGCTGACCAGTGGTGTGCAGCTGGAAGACGGTGAGGCCGCCTTCGGTTCCATCGAGGATGGCGGGGGCGAGGGTGCCAATGTCTGGTACCGCGTGACCATCTCCGAAGGCCGTAACCGTGAAGTGCGTCGCATGTTCGAAGCGGTGGGGCGTGCTGTCAGCCGCCTGATCCGTATCCGCTACGGCGCCATGCAGCTGCCCCGCGGCCTGCGCCGTGGCGCCTGGATGGAGCTGGACGAGCAGGACGTGCAGGCCTTGATCCAGGCCACCGGCATCGCCATGGCCAAGCCGCGCAAGCCTGTGCAGCAGGGCAATGCGCGCCGCGAGTCGGACCGTGCCGGTTCACGTGCCAAGGCCCGGGTGACAGCCGCTGCAGAGGCGCGCGAGCTGCGTGCGCGGCGCAAGGCCAAGTCCGCGCCCAAGCGGACCAGCAACAACGACTACCAATTGCCGTCCGTTCAGCCGGATCCGTTGAAGACCTCGGTCGGCTACATCGGTCACGACAGCCTGGCGCGTGCTCGCGCACAGGCGAAGCGCAAGCCTGGCGCGCGGCGCGGCGGGCGCTGATTGGCTGGGCTAGGTCAGCGCTTTCTAGGGTTGCCCACTGGCCCGTTAGAATCAAGGGTTTTGCCGATACGGCAAAAAATCATTCCATTTTCACTAGGAAAACCAAATGGCTATCGAACGCACCCTCTCCATCATCAAGCCTGACGCCGTTGCCAAGAACGTGATCGGCCAAATCTACAGCCGCTTCGAAGGCGCTGGCCTGAAGATCGCTGCTGCCAAGCTGGTGCACCTGTCGCGCGCGGACGCTGAGCAGTTCTACGCTGTGCACGCTGCCCGCCCTTTCTTCAAGGACCTGGTGGACTTCATGATCTCCGGCCCCGTGATGATCCAAGTGCTGGAAGGCGAAAACGCCATCCTGAAGAACCGCGAACTGATGGGCGCTACCGACCCCAAGAAGGCTGAAGCCGGCACCATCCGCGCTGACTTCGCTGACAGCATCGACGCCAACGCCGTGCACGGTTCGGACGCCGCTGAAACTGCTGCTGTCGAAGTGGCTTTCTTCTTCCCTGGCATGAACGTCTACGCACGTTAATACCATGTCTCCCATGCTGGCCGTGCTTGCTGTAACGGCGGCACCCCTGCATGGGAGTGCCGCCCTGTAAGTGGTCCAGGTACTGCATATGACCACGAATCTTTTGAATTTCGACCTCCAGGGGCTGACCGCATATTGCGAGTCGCTGGGGGAAAAGCGTTTTCGCGCCACGCAGCTGTTTCGCTGGATCCACCAGCGCGGTGCCAGCGACTTCGACCAGATGACTGATCTGGCTAAGTCCCTGCGCGAAAAGCTCAAGGGCAACGCCTGCATCGAAGGCCTGTCCGTCATCACCCAGCACGAATCGCAGGATGGCACCATCAAGTGGCTGTTCGACGTGGGGGATGGCAACGCGGTGGAATCGGTCTTCATCCCCGAGGATGATCGCGGCACGCTGTGCGTGTCGTCCCAGGCCGGTTGCGCCGTGGGTTGCCGTTTTTGCTCCACTGGCCACCAAGGCTTCAGCCGCAACCTGACCACGGGCGAAATCCTCGCCCAGCTGTGGTTCGCCGAGCATTTCCTGCGCAAGCACCTTAAGACCGATGAACGCGTCATCACCAATGTGGTGATGATGGGCATGGGCGAGCCCTGCAGAACTACACGGCCCTGGGCCCCTCGCTGCGCACCATGCTGGACGACCATGCCTACGGCCTGTCGCGCCGCCGCGTGACCGTGTCGACTTCGGGCGTGGTGCCGATGATGGACCGCCTGGCACAGGACTGTGCCGTGGCACTCGCAGTGTCGCTGCATGCGCCCAACGATCCCTTGCGCGAGAACCTTGTGCCCTTGAACAAGAAGTACCCGCTGGACGAGCTGATGCAGGCCTGCGTGCGCTATCTGGAATTTGCGCCGCGCGATTTCATCACCTTCGAGTACTGCATGCTGGACGGCGTCAACGACCAGCCGGCGCATGCCCAGCAATTGATCGATCTGGTGCGCAAATACAGCCACCAGGGCAAGCCCTGGTGCAAGCTGAACCTGATCCCGTTCAACCCCTTCCCGGCCTCTGGGCTGTTGCGGTCCCCGAATGCGGCAGTGGCGGCCTTTGCCAAGGCGCTCAGCGATGCGGGCATCGTGACGACGGTGCGCAAAACCCGCGGGGACGACATCGATGCCGCCTGCGGGCAGCTGGCTGGCGATGTCAAGGACAGGACCCGGGCTGCGGAACGCATGGCAAAGCAACGTACCATACCGCTGACACCCATTTCGTAACCGTTTCTTGACCGCAAGGATGTGCATGCCAGCCCCATTCATTCCCATGAAGCAGATATTCAGCAAGGCCCATCTGGGCGTGGGGGTGGTGGCAGCATGTATCTTGGCCGGGTGTGTGTCCACGCCGGCGGCCGTCAAGCCGGAGGCCATTCCCGGGTCTGCCGCCGAAACAGAGGTGCACCGCCTGGCCAAGACGCGCTTGCAACTGGCGGCCTTGCACTTTGAGGAAGGCCGCGCCGAAGTGGCGCTGGGCGAAATTGCCCAGGCGCTGCAGGCCTACCCCCGTTACGTCGATGCCTTCAACCTGCAAGGCTGGATCTACCTGAGCCTGCAGGACTACAAGAACGCGCACCAGAGCTTTGTGCAGGCCCTGGCCCTGCGTCCCGGCGATGCCGACAGCCTGTACAACCTGGGCTGGGTGCAGTGCCTGCAAAAGCAATTCACGGTGGCCGATGGCAATTTCGATGCGGCCTTGGTTGCGCCGCGCGCCAGCGGCCAATCGGTGGCACGCATCTGGCTAGCCAAGGGGGTGTGCCTGCGCCAAGCTGGTCAGATCGACAAGGCCTTGCAGGCGCTGGAAAAAGCCAACGAAATCGAGCCGGGCAGCCCTGCGGTTGCCTACAATTTTGCCGATGCCCTGCTGGCGCAGGGCGAGGCCGAGCGTGCGCGCTTCTATGTGCGCCGCATCAACAATGGGCAATGGGCATCGGCGCAGTCGCTGTGGCTGGGTATCAAGGTGGAGCGCAGCCTGGGGGACCGGGTGGCGATGCGGCAATTGGCGGATCAATTACATAAGCGATTCCCTGACTCCAAGGAATGGCAACGGTTTGAGCGGGGAGCGTTTGATGACTGAGGTGGTGGATGTGAGCAACGCAGAGCAACAAGTTGGTGGCGGCACGGGCACGCTGCCCAGCAGCAGTGCGGGGCAGATGCTGCGCCAGGCGCGTGAGCAGCGACAGGTGTCGCTGCAATCCTTGGCGGGCGCACTCAAGGTGCCGGCACACAAGCTGCAGGCCCTGGAGGAAGACCGCTGGGACTTGCTCACGGATTCGGTGTTCACGCGTTCGCTGGCGCTGAGCGTGTGCCGCGTGCTGCAGATTCCTTCGGCGCCGGTGATGGCCGGGCTGCCCAAGCACGAGGCGGCCAAGCTGGCGTCCAACCCCGAGGGCATCAACACGCCGTTCAAGGAAAAGACGCTGCGCTCCCTGATGTCGCCCACGCAGGACAGTGGCTCCGGCAGTGCGGTGAAACTGGGGATCGCCGTGCTGATTGCCGCCATCGGTGGCGCCGGCCTGTATTTCCTGCCGCAGTGGCAGGAAGCCCAGGACGCGGCCGGCGGCGAGACCCCTCTGAGCGAAGCCGCTCCCGCGGAGCCGCTGTTCATGCCTGCCCCCGAAGCCGCAACACCTGCCGCCACCGAGGCGGCACCTGCTGCGGAGGCGGCCCCCGCCGTGGCGGAAAAGGCCGTGGCCCCTTCGGCTGCTGCGCCAGCCGCCCCTGCACCCAGCAGCGCCGCCGAGCCTGCCGCGGCACTGTGCCACCCTGCCACGCCGGCTGCGACAGCCGCTGCCGCCGCAGCCGCAGCTCCGGCGGCAAATGGCACGCAACTGCGTTTCACCGCGAATGCCGAGAGCTGGGTACAAGTGCGCGATGCGCAGCAGCGCGTGGTGATGGAAAAGATTTTGAAGTCTGGCGATGTGTTCGAGGACACGGCCGCCGGACGGCCTCTGCACGTGGTGGTGGGCAATGCCGGCGCCACCACCTTGCAGATTGATGGCGCTGCATTCGATCTGGTCGCTGCGGCCAAGAACAATGTGGCCCGGTTCGAGGTGAAGTAACAAGTGTCTGACAACACATTCCAGGCGTCGCCCATCGCGCTCGCTGCCCCGCTGCCCCGTCGCAGCCGCCAGGCCCGCGTGGTGTGGCGCAACAACGTGGTCACTGTCGGGGGCGATGCGCCCGTGCGCGTGCAGTCCATGACCAACACCGACACAGTGGATGCGGTGGAAACCGCCATCCAGGTGCGCCAGCTGGCGCAGGCGGGCTCGGAGATGGTGCGTATCACGGTGAACACGCCCGAGGCGGCCGCCGCCGTGCCCTACATCCGTGAGCAGCTGGACCGCATGGGTGAGTACGTGCCGCTGGTGGGCGACTTCCACTACAACGGCCACCGCCTGCTGACCGACTACCCGGCCTGTGCCGAGGCGCTGTCCAAGTACCGCATCAACCCCGGCAACGTGGGCAAGGGCGAGAAGAAGGACAAGCAGTTCGGCCAGATGATCGAGATCGCCGCCAAGTACGACAAGGCGGTGCGCATCGGCGTGAACTGGGGTTCGCTGGACCAGGAAATCATGGCCGAGCTGATGGATGCCAACAGCCGGCGCGCCCAGCCCTGGGAAACGCGCCAGGTCATGTACGAGGCGCTGATCACCTCGGCCATCACCTCGGCCGAGCTGGCCCAGAGCATCGGGCTGAACCCTGACAACATCATCCTGTCCTGCAAGGTGAGCGGGGTGCAGGATCTGATTGCCGTGTACCGCGAGCTGGCACGCCGCTGCGACTACGCGCTGCACCTGGGCCTGACCGAAGCCGGCATGGGTACCAAGGGCACGGTGGCATCGACCGCCGCGCTGGCCGTGCTGCTGCAGGAAGGCATTGGCGACACCATCCGCGTCTCGCTCACGCCCCAGCCGGGCGAAGCGCGCACGCAGGAGGTGGTGGTGGCCTCGGAAATCCTGCAAAGCCTGGGCCTGCGCGTGTTCGTGCCCAGCGTGACGGCCTGCCCCGGTTGCGGCCGCACCACCAGCACCACCTTCCAGGAGCTGGCCAAGCAGATCGACGACTACCTGCGAGGCCAGATGCCGGTGTGGCGCATGAAGTACCCGGGCGTGGAGGCCATGAAGGTGGCCGTCATGGGCTGCATCGTCAACGGCCCGGGTGAGAGCAAGCATGCCGACATCGGCATCAGCCTGCCGGGCAACGGCGAGGCGCCCGCAGCGCCGGTGTTCATCGACGGCGAAAAAGCCATGACGCTGCGCGGGGAGGGGATCGCGCAGGAGTTCCAGGGCATCGTCGAGTCCTATGTGCAGCGCCGCTGGGGTGCGGGTGCTTGAATAAAACAATAGCTTTCAGCGCGCGTGTTTAAATACTTTCAACAATAAAAGTTTTTGAAAACCGCGCTGAACCAGCGCAAACAGCTCTTCTTTTTGAAGGGCTGTATTTTTGGTGAGATTTCTGAAGTGGCAAAGACCGACAAACTCTCCGCCGTCAAAGGCATGAACGACATCCTTCCCGGCGAGTCCGCCCGCTGGGAGTGGCTGGAGGCGCAGGTGCGCGATCTGATGGGGCGCTTTGCCTACCGCAACGTGCGCACACCCATCGTCGAGCACACGCAGCTGTTTGTGCGCGGCATCGGTGAGGTCACGGACATTGTCGAGAAGGAGATGTACTCCTTTGAAGACAAGCTGAATGGCGAGCGCCTGACCCTGCGCCCCGAAGGCACGGCCAGCCTGGTGCGCGCCACCATCGAGAACAACCTGCTGTACGACGGCGGCAAGCGCATGTGGTACATCGGCCCCATGTTCCGCCACGAACGTCCGCAGCGCGGCCGCTACCGCCAGTTCCACCAGATCGGTGCCGAGGCCCTGGGCTTTGCCGGCCCCGACGTGGACGCCGAGCTGATCCTGCTGGCCGTGGCCCTGTGGAAGCGCCTGGGTCTGACCCAGTGGCGCCTGGAAATCAACAGCCTGGGCCAGCCCGAGGAGCGCAAGGCGCACCGCGAGGCGCTGATCGCCTACCTGGAGCAGCACACCGAGGTCATGGACGAAGAGGCCAAGCGCCGCATGTACAGCAACCCGCTGCGCGTGCTGGACACCAAGAACCCAGCGATGCAGGAGATGGTGAACGCCGCGCCCAAGCTGCTGGACTACCTGGGCGAGGCCTCGCTGGCGCACTTTGACGGCCTGAAGGCCATCCTGGACGCCAACGGCGTGCCCTGGACGGTCAACCCCCGCTTGGTGCGCGGCCTGGACTACTACAACCTCAGCGTGTTCGAGTTCGTGACCGACCTGCTGGGTTCGCAAGGCACCATCTGTGCCGGCGGCCGTTACGACTACCTGATCGAGCAGGTCGGCGGCAAGCCGGCCCCCGCCGTGGGCTGGGCGCTGGGCGTGGAGCGCGTACTGGAGCTCGTCAAGGAACTGGGCACCGACATCCCCGAGCCTGGTCTGGACGTGTACGCCATCGTGCCCGATGCCGCCGCCATGCCCGTGGTGCTGCGCACCCTCACCCAGCTGCGCGATGCGGGCGTGCGCGCACAGATGCACACGGCTGGCGCCGAGGGCATGGGCTCGATGAAGTCGCAGTTCAAGAAAGCCGACGGATCGGGCGCGCGCTTTGCGCTGATCTTCGGTGCCGACGAGCTGGCGCAGGGCCTGGTGACCGTCAAATCGCTGCGCGATGGACAGGGCGCCCAGGTGCAGCAGCCGCTGGCGCAGGTGGTCGATTGGGCCGCCACCCTACAATCTCAGGCTTGAATCTCTTACAACACCCAGTATGGCAACGCATCTCGACCTCGAAGAACAAGAGCAACTTGATCAGATCAAGCACTTCTGGAACAAGTGGGGCACCCCCATCACCGGCGTGGCCGTGATCGTGATGGGCGGCTTTGCCGCCTGGAATGGCTGGCAGATGTGGCAGCAGCGCCAGGCGGTGCAGGCCTCCGCCCTGGCCGATGTGGTGGCGGTGGCCGTGGAAAGCGGCGACCAGGCCCGTGTTGCCCAGGCGTTCGATGCCGTGAAGGCCGACTACGCCGGCACGCTGCAGGCCGGGCACGCCGCCTTGCTGGTGGCCCAGTCCTCCGTGAAGGCGGGCAAGCTGCCCGAAGCCAAGTCGGCCCTGCAATGGGTGGTGGACCACACCAAGGACGAGGGCTACCAAGCCACGGCCAAGCTGCGTCTGGCCGCGGTGCTGATGGAAGAAAAGGACCTGGAGGCTGCCGCAGCCGTGCTGCGTGGCAGCTTCCCTGCCGAATTCAAGGGCCTGGCGGCCGATCGCCTGGGGGATGTGCTGCAGCAGCAGGGCAAGACCAGTGAAGCGATCACGGCCTACCAGGAAGCCTGGAAGCTGCTGGACCCGCAGGTGGACTACCGCGCGCTGGTGGGCTTCAAGCTGAATGCATTGGGGGTGGCAACCTCTGAATCCGGAATGGCGACTTTGACGGAGACCAACAAGTGAATCACAACGCGCAACGCGATCAAGGACGAGTTTGGGGAGTGACCGTGCAGCGCACGGTGGTGGCCATGGCCATGGTGACAGCCCTGGGTGGCTGCGCGTGGTTCGGTTCCGGCAGTGCGCCCAAGCCCATGGACTTGGGGCCCAACGTGGTCAATCTGCCGGTGCGCCAGGCCTGGACGGTGCGCATTCCCGCGATCAAGGACGCGAATGTGCGGGCCCAGGTCCAGGGGCAAGACGTGATCGTGGCAGCGGCCGACGGTACGGTGGTCAGCATCAACGCCAGCAATGGGCGTGAAAGCTGGCGTGGCCAGGCCGGTAAGGCCTTGCAAACCGGCGTCGGCGCCGATGGCCGCCATGCGGCTGTGGTGACCACCGGCAACGAACTGGTGGTGCTGGAGGGCGGCAACAAGCTGTGGAGCAAGCCGCTGAGCACCTCGGTTTTCACCGCCCCGCTGGTCGCGGGCGGTCGCATCTTTGTGCTGGCGGCCGACCGTTCGGTGTCGGCCTTCGATGCACAAAATGGTGCCCACCTGTGGACCCAGCGCCGCGAGGGCGAGCCCCTGGTGCTGCGCCAGCAGGGGGTGCTGATGCCCTATGGCAACACCTTGCTGGCCGGCCTGTCCGGCCGCCTGGTGGCCCTGAATCCGGATGATGGCCGCGTCGAGTGGGAAGCTCCGCTGGCATCGCCGCGCGGCACCAACGATGTGGAGCGTCTGGTGGACCTGGTCGGTCCTGCCAGCCGCGTCGGCAATGCCGTGTGCGCGCGTGCCTTCCAGGCGGCTGTGGGCTGCGTGGATGCGAATGTCGGTCGCACCGCATGGTCACAAACTGCCAAGGGAGCAGTGGGAATTGCAGCTGATGCAGAGTACGTGTTTGGTACGGAGAGCAACGGCATCCTGCAGGCCTGGAATCTGGCCGACGGCACCAAGCGCTGGTCGGTCGATCGCTTCCAGCACCGCAAGCTGTCCGCACCGCTGGTGCTGGGGCGTGCCGTGGTGATGGCCGATGAGACGGGTCTGGTGCACCTGGTGTCCAAGCAGGACGGCTCGCACCTGAACCGATTGAATACCGATGGAACCGGCGTGGCAGCAGCGCCGGTGGTGGCCGCCGATACTTTGGTGGTTGTGACGCGAGGCGGCGGCATTTACGGCTTCCGCCCGGATTGACAAAAATTTTCGAATGAAGCCAGTTATTGCCCTTGTCGGGCGGCCCAATGTGGGCAAATCAACCTTGTTCAATCGACTGACCAAGTCGCGTGACGCCATCGTCGCCGACTTTGCCGGTTTGACACGCGATCGCCACTACGGCCAGGGTCGCCAGGGCAAGCACGAGTACATCGTGATCGACACGGGCGGTTTTGAGCCCGATGCCTCCAAGGGCATCTTCCGCGAAATGGCCAAGCAGACGCGCCAGGCCGTGGCAGAAGCCGACGTGGTGCTGTTCGTGGTCGATGCGCGCGACGGCCTGTCGGCCCAGGACCATGACATCGGCAACTACCTGCGTCGTCTGGGCAAGCCGTGCGTGCTGGTGGCCAACAAGGCCGAAGGGATGAAGGCGGGCACGCAACTGGCGGAGTTCTATGAGCTGGGTCTGGGGGATGTTTACCCCGTGTCCGCTGCCCACGGGCAGGGCGTGCGCGGTTTGGTGGATCTGGCGCTGGGTTCCTTGAACCTGCCCGAGCCCGAAGAGGAAAGCATTGAGGACGTGGAAGCGCGCCCTGTGCGCTTGGCCCTGGCCGGACGCCCGAACGCGGGCAAGTCCACCTTGATCAATACCTGGCTGGGTGAGGAGCGCCTGGTGGCGTTCGACATGCCGGGCACGACGCGCGATGCGATTGCTGTGCCGTTCGAGCGCAACGGCCAGCGTTTCGAGCTGATCGATACCGCCGGTCTGCGCCGCAAGGGGCGCGTCTTCGAGGCCATCGAGAAGTTCTCGGTGGTCAAGACCTTGCAGGCGATCGAAACCGCGAACGTGGTCTTGCTGCTGATCGATGCCACTGAAGGGGTGACGGACCAGGACGCCCACATTGCGGGCTACGTCCTGGAAAGTGGCCGTGCTGTGGTGGTGGCGGTGAACAAGTGGGACGCCGTGGACGATTACCAGCGTCAGTTGGTTGAGCGTGCGATTGAAACCCGCTTAGGCTTCTTGAAATTTGCCGCACTGCACTTCATCTCTGCCACCAAGCGTCAGGGTTTGGGCCCGTTGTGGGCTTCCATCGTGCAGGCGCACAAGGCGGCGACCTGCAAGATGCCGACGCCCGTGCTCACACGCGTCCTGCTGGAAGCCGTGCAGTATCAAACGCCAAAGAAGGCGGGAGCCTATCGCCCCAAGCCGCGCTATGCGCACCAGGGGGGCATGAACCCGCCAGTGATCGTGGTGCACGGCAATTCTTTGGAGCACATCACCGAGGCCTACCGCCGCTTCCTGGAAGGACGTTTCCGCAAGGAGTTTGATTTGGTGGGTACCCCCTGAGGATCGAGTTCAAGACTTCCCACAACCCCTATTCCGACTAAGCTGGGAAGCCATCACCGCAGCGCCAGAGGGCGAATCCCTGCAAGGGAAATGCACAAAAGGCGCTGTGGTAAGGTGTCGGTTTACAACAACATTTCCGAACACGGAGAATATCGTGAGCAATAAAGGCCAACTCCTGCAAGATCCATTTTTGAACGCTCTGCGCCGCGAGCACGTGCCGGTTTCCATTTATTTGGTGAACGGCATCAAGCTGCAAGGCCAGATCGAATCGTTCGACCAGTACGTGGTGTTGCTGCGCAATACCGTGACCCAGATGGTCTACAAGCACGCCATCTCGACCATCGTCCCAGGTCGCCCTGTGAACTTCAGCCTGGCTGACAACAACGACAACGAGGCCGCTGCCGCTTGAAACTGTTGACTTATCCCTTCCCTGCACAGCCGTGCAGGGTGGGGGAGGTGATGGCATGAGCGTGAACGCCGCATCCTCCCCCGAAGACGCCACCCCCGTTGTGCTGGTGGGCGTTGACTTCGGACTTCCACACTTCGACACCGAGCTTGAAGAACTGGGCCTGCTGGCACAAACCGCCGGCCTGCGCCCTGTGGCACGCATCACCTGTAAACGCAAAGCACCCGACGCAGCCTTGTTTGTGGGCAGTGGCAAGGCGGACGAAATCCGCATGCTGGCCCAGATGCATGGCGCCCGAGAGGTGTTGTTTGACCAGGCCCTGAGCCCGGCGCAGCAGCGGAACCTGGAACGCCACCTGGAAATGCCGGTCAATGACCGGACGTTGTTGATCCTGGAGATCTTCGCCCAGCGCGCGCGCAGCCATGAAGGCAAGCTGCAAGTGGAACTGGCGCGCCTGCAGTACGTGGCCACGCGCCTGGTGCGCCGCTGGACCCACCTGGAGCGCCAGATGGGTGGTATTGGTGGGCGTGGTGGACCGGGCGAAAAGCAGATCGAGCTGGACCGCCGCATGATTGCCGATGCCATCAAGCGCACCAAGGACAAGCTGCAGAAGGTCAAGAAGCAGCGTGCCACCCAGCGCCGGCAGCGCGAGCGCCGAGATGTGTTCAACATCTCGCTGGTCGGCTACACGAATGCTGGCAAATCCACGCTCTTCAACGCCTTGGTGAAAGCGCGAGCCTACGCAGCGGATCAGCTCTTTGCCACGCTCGATACGACCACGCGCCAGCTGTACCTGAGCGAAGCGGGCATGTCTGTGTCCCTGTCGGATACCGTGGGCTTCATTCGCGATTTGCCTCACGGTCTCGTCGAGGCCTTCCAGGCGACGCTGCAAGAAGCGGTGGATGCCGATCTGCTTCTGCATGTGGTCGATGCGTCGAATGAAACTTTCCCGGAGCAGATGGATCAAGTCCGCAGGGTGTTGGGCGAGATCGGTGCCCTGGATATTCCCCAGGTACTGGTCTTCAACAAGCTGGATGCCTTGCCGCCGGAGCGCATGCCTGCCATCGCGCAGGACACCTACGAGGTAGACGGGGTGGCCGTTCCGCGTGTGTTTGTGAGTGCGCGCACGGGTGAAGGCTTGGTGCAGTTGCGCCAGATGCTGGCTGAGGCCGCTTTGGCAGCCCGGAATGCATCTGACGAAGGGGAGGTCCAAGATGGTCGCGATGGCCTAAGGTCTGAACCAATGTCCCTTGATGACTACGACGATTGAGCAAAGTGCATCTGCACATTTCGGCACAATGCCACATGGTTCATAGCAATACCAATTGAGACTTTTCGCATGAATTTCCTGAATCGCGCCCCTCGTTGGGCAGTGCTGCCAGAACGCTTGCGGGGAATGTTCAATCTGAATGATCCCCGCTGGGGGCGTGGAGAGGACAACCAAGCCGGGGAGGGTGCGCCGCGCCCGGATTCTGACCGTCCTGCACAGCCCCCTTCCTCCCCGCCGCCGCCGCGTGGCCAGCAGCAGGCGGGTCAGCCACCGGATCTGGATGAGCTGTGGCGTGACCTGAATCGCAAGCTCTCGGGGCTGTTCGGGGGCAAGCCTCCCCGTGGTCCCCAGGGGGGCAACAGCAGCCAGCCGCCAGAAATGAAGGGTGCCGGCATTGGCGTCGGCGTGATCGCTGGTATCGCTGTGCTGATCTGGCTGGGCACGGGTTTCTTCATCGTGCAGGAAGGCCAGCAGGCGGTGATCACGCAGTTCGGCAAGTACCACTCGACCGTGGGTGCTGGCTTCAATTGGCGTCTGCCGTATCCCGTGCAAAACCATGAGCTGGTCTACGTGTCGCAGATCCGCTCCGTGGATGTGGGTCGTGACACCATCATCAAGAGCACCGGTCTGCGCGAATCGGCGATGCTGACCGAGGATGAGAACATCGTCGAGATCAAGTTCGCGGTGCAGTACCGCTTGAGCGATGCCCGGGCCTGGCTGTTTGAGAGCAAGAGCCCCGACGTCGCGGTGGTGCAGGCTGCAGAGACTGCGGTGCGTGAAGTGGTGGGTAAGATGAAGATGGATACCGCACTGGCGGAAGAGCGCGACCAGATCGCGCCGCGTGTGCGGGATTTGATGCAGACCATCCTGGACCGCTACAAGGTGGGTGTGGAGGTGGTCGGCATCAATATGCAGCAAGGCGGTGTGCGTCCGCCCGAGCAGGTGCAGGCCGCATTCGACGATGTGCTCAAGGCTGGTCAGGAGCGCGAGCGCGCCAAGAACGAAGCCCAGGCCTATGCCAACGACGTGATCCCCCGTGCCGCAGGTACGGCTGCGCGTTTGAAGGAAGAAGCGGAAGCCTACCGCGAGCGCATCGCGGCGCAGGCCGAGGGTGATGCACAGCGCTTCAGCTCGGTGCTGGCCGAATACAAGAAGGCGCCCCAGGTGACGCGTGACCGCCTGTACACCGAAACCCTGCAAGAGGTGTATAGCAATGTGACCAAGGTGCTGGTGGATTCGCGCCAAGGTTCCAACCTGCTGTATCTGCCGCTGGACAAGATCCTGCACAGCTCTGGCGCTGCACCGCAGGCCGCGCAGGATGCTGCTCGCACGCCTGCGCAGAACGGTGTCACTGTCGTGCCCGCAACCCCCATTGATGCCCGTGTGCGCGATGTGAATCGCTCGCGCGAGCGTGAGTCCCGCTGAGGAGATCTGTTGTGAACAGAGTCGGATTTATTGCCTCTAGCCTGCTGGCGGTGCTGGCCGTGCTGAGCTCCATGCTTTTTGTGGTGGACCAACGTCAATTCGGCGTGGTCTACGCCCTGGGGCAGATCAAGGAAGTCATTACCGAGCCGGGCTTGAACTTCAAGATGCCGCCACCGTTCCAGAACGTGCGTTACATCGACAAGCGTCTGCTGACACTGGACAGTACCGATACCGAACCCATGCTGACCGCCGAAAAGCAGCGCGTGGTGATCGACTGGTATGTGCGCTGGCGCATCACCGATCCGTCGGAATACATCCGCAACGTGGGTCTGGACGAAAGTGCCGGTGCCATGCAGCTGAACCGTGTGGTGCGCAATGCCTTCCAAGAGGAAGTCAACAAGCGAACCGTGCGCGAGCTGCTGTCCAGCAAGCGCGACACCCTGATGGCCGACGTCAAGCAGGAAGTCCTGAATGCCGTGACCGGTGGCAAGACCTGGGGCGTGGATGTGGTGGACGTGCGCATCACCCGTGTGGATTACGCGGAGACCATCACCGAATCCGTCTATCGCCGCATGGAAGCCGAGCGCAAGCGCGTGGCCAACGAGCTGCGGTCGACCGGCGCTGCCGAGGGTGAAAAAATCCGTGCGGAAGCCGATCGCCAGCGCGAAATCACCGTGGCGAATGCCTACCGGGATGCGCAGAAGATCAAGGGCGAGGGCGACGCCGAGGCAGCCCGTACCTATGCCGGGGCTTTTGGGCAAGACCCCCAGTTCGCGAAGTTCTACCGCAGTCTGGAAGCCTACAAGGCCAGCTTTGCGAACAAGAGCGACGTGATGCTGGTTGACCCCAGCAGTTCCGACTTCTTCAAGTCCTACCGCAGCAGCGGAGCCAGCAGCAACTAAGCGCGCGCACCGTCTGTAGTCCTTCAGGCCAAGGCCAGCCCACCCCATGGAATCCGGAATTTCTTGGTGGACTGCCTTGGCATTGTTGTTGGTGGTCGAGGGCTTGCTGCCATTTGCATCACCGCGCCGCTGGCGTGCCACCTTGACCCAGCTGCTGGCCCTGCGCGATGGCCAGATACGCGCTGTGGGGCTGCTCTGTATCGCAGTCGGTTTAAGCCTGCTGTGGTGGCTTGAATAACGTGGATCATGGCTAGGCCTTAAGGCTTTGTTGGGGGCGGCCGGCGATAGCCGATAGAATCACGTTTTTAACAGCCTCCCCCTTTTTTCCATGTCCGCTTGGGTCCTGCCGGATCACATCGCCGATGTGCTGCCCTCCGAGGCACGTCACATCGAAGAGTTGCGCCGAGGTTTGCTCGATACGGCGCGCAGCTATGGGTATGAGTTGGTCATGCCTCCGCTCCTGGAGTATCTGGAGTCCTTGCTCACCGGCACCGGTGAAGCATTGAACCTGCAGACCTTCAAGTTGGTCGACCAGATTTCCGGACGCTCCCTGGGGCTGCGTGCGGACATGACGCAGCAGGTGGCGCGCATCGACGCGCATTTGCTGAACCGCCAGGGCGTGACGCGCCTGTGCTACTGTGGTCCGGTGTTGCATGCCACGCAGGATCGCCCCCGTGCCTCACGGGAGCCGCTGCAGTTCGGCGCTGAAATCTATGGCCATGCCGGACCCGAAGCCGACGTGGAGGCGCTGAGCCTGGCACTGGCCTGTGTGCAGGGTGCGGGCGTGACAGGCTTCACCGTGGACCTGGGCGATGTGCGCATCGTGCGCAGCCTGCTGGCCGGGGTCATGGTGGATGCCAGCGTGCTGCAGAAGGTGCACGCGGCGCTGGCCGCCAAGGACGCCACGGGCTTGGCGGCCCTCACCAAAAGTTTTCCCCAGACCGCGCGCGAAGGCCTGCAGGCCTTGCTGCAGCTGTACGGTGATGTCTCCGTGCTGGACGAGGCAGAGAAGGCGTTGGCCCGCACACCCGGAACGCTGCACGTGCTGCAGCACCTCAAGTGGTTTGCCACACAGTTTCCGCAAGCGAACCTGACGTTCGATCTGGCGGACGTGCGTGGCTACTCCTACTACAGCGGCACACGCTTTGCCGTCTACGCCCCGGGCGCCAGCGATGCGCTGGTGCGTGGCGGCCGTTACGACGAAGTGGGGGCTGTGTTTGGACGCAACCGCCCTGCGGCGGGCTTCTCCCTGGATATCAAGCAGCTGGTGTCGGTGGTGCCATCGCGTCCGCTGCGTGCGGCCATTCGCGCTCCCTGGGGCAACGATGCACAACTCAGTCAAGCCATTGCGCAGTTGCGCAGCCAAGGCGAGACCGTGGTGTGCGTGTTGCCAGGTCATGAGAGCGAAGTGGACGAATTCGACTGCGACCGCGCACTGGTGCCCAGCGCCGGGCAATGGGTCGTTCAAGCCATCTAAGGCATTTTTCAATTCATCGGATTTGAGATTATGAAAGCAACCAAAGGTCGCAACGTGGTCGTCGTCGGTACCCAGTGGGGCGACGAAGGCAAGGGTAAATTGGTCGACTGGCTGACCGAAAGCGCCCAAGGCGTGGTGCGCTTCCAAGGCGGCCACAACGCCGGCCACACCCTGGTGATCAATGGCGTGAAGACCGCACTGCACCTGATTCCCAGCGGCATCATGCGCCCTGGCGTGAAGTGCTACATCGGCAACGGCGTGGTGCTGTCCGTGGGCAAGCTGTTCGAGGAAATCGAAGGCCTGGAAAAGGCCGGCGTGTCCGTGCGTGACCGTCTGCGCGTGTCCGAAGCCTGCCCCCTGATCCTGCCTTTCCACCAGGCCCTGGACGTGGCGCGTGAAGCCGCCCGTGAGCAAGGCGGCACGCAGAAGATCGGTACCACCGGCAAAGGCATTGGTCCTGCGTACGAAGACAAGATCGCCCGCCGCGCCCTGCGCGTGCAGGACCTGAAGCACCCCGAGCGCTTCGCCACCAAGCTGCGCGAGCTGCTGAACCTGCACAACCACGTTCTGGTGAACGTTCTGGGCTCCAAGCAGTTCGACTTCGGTCCCCACCTGGCGCCCTACATGAAGGACGGCGAAGTGCAGTTCGACGCGGTGTACACCGAAGCGATGCGCCATGCCGAGCTGCTCAAATCCATGATCGCCGACGTGTCGCGCGAGCTGAACGACGCCCATGCCGCTGGTGCCAACCTGCTGTTTGAAGGCGCGCAAGGCACGTTGCTGGACGTGGACCACGGCACCTACCCATACGTCACCTCGTCGAACTGTGTGGCCGGCAATGCCGCCGCCGGTGCGGGCGTGGGCCCTGGCATGCTGCACTACATCCTGGGCATCACCAAGGCCTACTGCACCCGCGTGGGCGGCGGTCCTTTCCCCACCGAGCTGGAGTGGGAAAAGGAAGGCACTCCGGGCTACATCATGTCCACCGTGGGCGCCGAAAAGGGCGTGACCACCGGTCGTTCGCGCCGCTGTGGTTGGTTTGATGCCGCGCTGCTCAAGCGCTCGGCCCAGATCAACGGTCTGTCCGGTCTGTGCATCACCAAGCTGGACGTGCTGGACGGCATCGAAGAGCTGCAACTGTGCGTGGGCTATGAGCTGGACGGCGAAAAGATCGACATCCTGCCCATGGGCGCGGACGACATCGAGCGCTGCAAGCCCATCTACGAGTCCATTCCCGGCTGGACCGATTCCACCGTGGGTGTGACCGACTACGACAAGCTGCCTGTGAATGCACGCCGTTACCTGGACCGCATCGCCGAAGTGACCGGTGTGCCGATCGCCATGGTCTCCACCAGCCCCGACCGCGACCACACCATCCTGATGCAAAACCCCTACAGCGCGGGCTGAAGCGGCGTTGCCTCTATAAACACGCTCCTCGCGAAATTACACAGGAACACGACCATGTTGACTGAAGACGGCAAGCACCTGTACGTCAGCTACGACGAATACCACGGCCTGATCGAAAAGCTGGCCCTCAAGATCCACCAGTCCGGCTGGGAATTCGACACCATCCTGTGCCTGGCCCGTGGTGGCCTGCGCCCCGGTGACATCCTGAGCCGCATCTTCGACAAGCCCCTGGCCATCATGTCGACCAGCTCGTACCGCGCCGAAGCCGGCACTGTGCAGGGCCATCTGGACATCGGCCGCTTCATCGCCACCCCCAAGGGTGAGATTGCCGGCCGCGTGCTGCTGGTTGACGACCTGGCCGATTCGGGCGTGACGCTGAATGCCGTGGTGAAGATGCTCAAGGACAACTACCAGCCCATCACCGAGCTGCGTACCGCCGTGATCTGGACCAAGGGTGTGTCGACCTTCCGCGCTGACTACTCTGTGGAAGACCTGCCCACCAACCCCTGGATCCACCAGCCCTTCGAAGGTTACGACAACCTGTCGCCCGAGAAGCTGATGGACAAGTGGAAGCTGTAAGACAGCGTGCACGTCGACACAAGGAGCCCCCTGGGGCTCCTTTTTTATTTCCAAAATCTATAAATAAGAGCAGTCGACGCGCGTCATTCAACGCTTTCAATTCAAAAAGTATCTGTAATCCAGTGTTGATGAGCGCCAGCAGCTCTGCTTTTTGATGTGCTTGGGGTGTGTAGGGGCCAGCGTGCCACTGGCCTTGTGCCGGGCAGGTCGGCGCCGCTATGCTTGGCAGCATGCACATGATCTTGGATGCGCTGTGGCGCGCGGTGACCGATTGCCTGCGGGGCCGGGTGATTGCTTGGTCTTTGTTTCCTCTGCTACTGGTGGCCGGCATGGCGGCGCTGGTCGGGGTGTTCTGGTGGGACGCTGCCGCGGCCAGCGTGCAGGCCTGGCTGGAAGCTGCCAGCTGGCTGCAATGGTTGTGGGGCTGGATGGGGCAGGGCACAGCATCGGCCAGCGCCGTGGCGGCGGCGGTCTTGCTGGTGCTGGTGATCAGCCCGGTGATGGTGATGGTGGCCTTGGCCATCGTGGCCGTGGTGATGACCCCGCAGATGGTGGCGCTGGTGGCCGAGCGCCGCTTTCCGCAACTGCAGCGCAAGCAGGGTGCGGGCTGGGTGGGCAGCGCACTGTGGGCCCTGGGATCGACGGCCATGGCCTTGCTGGTCCTGGTGCTGTCCATGCCGCTGTGGCTGGTGCCACCGCTGGTGCTGGTGCTGCCGCCGCTGATCTGGGGCTGGCTGACCTACCGTGTCATGGCCTTTGACGCCCTGGCCGAGCACGCCAGCCCGGCCGAGCGCCAGACCCTCCTGGCCACCCACCGCTACCGCTTGCTGTTGATGGGTGTGGTCTGTGGCTACCTGGGCGCAGCGCCCAGCTTGGTGTGGGCGTCGGGGGTGGTGTTCGCCGCGGCGTTCTGGGTGCTGATTCCGGTGGCCGTGTGGATTTATGCGCTGGTGCTGGCGTTTTCCTCGCTCTGGTTTGCGCACTATGGCCTGGCCGCCCTGGACAGTCTGCGGGAGCATGCCGCGCCGGATGCCGGGCAGGCGGCACCACCGGCAGGCACGCGGCCGTGAAAACCGTTGTGTGTTTTTTGCCACTTGGTGCAGGGCGTGCCGCATATTGGTGATTGCACCAATGTGGCGCACATCCAGGAACTAAAATAGTGCATGGAAAGCAAGTCCGGAATGGCTTGTTGAATTTGCACCAAAGTGGTGAATTGCAAAAGGCTGTGAAAACATGGACTTCACAGCCTTTCCGCTTGTGGATGGGTGTGGGGCGAGCTGGCACACAAACTGCTTTGCTAGCTGCGTACTTTCTATGAAGCGCTTTTCCAGGAGAACCTGATGGCTAAGACCGTTGCAGATGTGATGAACCTAGTGAAGGAAAACGAGGTCAAGTTTGTTGACCTGCGCTTCACTGATACCCGTGGCAAAGAACAGCACGTGACCGTGCCTGTGTCGCACTTTGATGATGACAAGTTCACTTCGGGCCACGCCTTTGACGGTTCGTCGGTTGCTGGTTGGAAGGGTATTGAAGCTTCGGACATGCTGCTCATGCCCGATCCCAACACCGCCAACATCGATCCTTCTTCGAAGAAACCACGCTGATCCTGCAGTGCGATGTGATCGAACCCGGTGACGGCAAGGCCTACGACCGCGATCCCCGCTCCGTGGCCAAGCGCGCGGAAGCCTACCTGAAGGCTTCCGGCCTGGGCGACACCGCCTACTTCGGTCCCGAACCCGAATTCTTCATCTTCGACGGCGTGCGCTGGGGCACCGAACCCCACAACCCCTTCTTCGAAATCGAAGAGTACGAAGCCCCCTGGAACACCGGTACCAAGTTTGAAGGCGGCAACCGTGGCCACCGTCCCCGCGTTAAGGGCGGCTACTTCCCCGTGCCTCCTGTCGACAGCACCCAGGACATGCGTGCCGAGATGTCCCTGATCCTGGAATCCCTGGGCATCCCCGTCGAAGTGTTCCACCACGAAGTGGCCGGCGCTGGCCAGAACGAACTGGGCACCCGCTTCTCCACCCTGGTGGAGCGTGCCGACTGGACACAGCTGCAGAAGTACGTGATCTGGAACGTGGCCAACACCTACGGCAAGACCGCGACCTTCATGCCCAAGCCCTACAGCGGTGACAACGGCTCTGGCATGCACGTGCACCAGTCCGTGTGGAAGGACGGCAAGAACCTGTTCGCCGGCGACGGTTATGCCGGTCTGTCCGACTTCGCGCTGTACTACATCGGCGGCATCATCAAGCACGCCCGTGCCCTGAACGCCATCACCAACCCCGGTACCAATTCGTACAAGCGTCTGGTGCCTGGCTTCGAAGCCCCTGTGAAGCTGGCCTACTCGGCCAAGAACCGCTCGGCCTCGATCCGCATTCCTTACGTGGCCAACCCCAAGGGCCGTCGCGTGGAAGCCCGCTTCCCCGATCCACTGATGAACCCCTACCTGGGCTTCGCAGCGCTGCTGATGGCCGGTCTGGACGGCGTGGAAAACAAGATCCACCCCGGCGAAGCCGCCACCAAGGACCTGTACCACCTGCCGCCCGAGGAAGACAAGCTGGTGCCGACCGTGTGCCACAGCCTGGACCAAGCGCTGGAAGCCCTGGACGCGGACCGCGCCTTCCTGACCAAGGGCGGTGTCTTCTCCGACAGCATGATCGACGCCTACATCGAACTGAAGATGGGCGAAGTGACCCGCTTCCGCCAGGCCGTGCACCCTGTCGAATACGACATGTACTACTCGCTGTAATTCCTGCGGCAGGGGCTGGGCATGCATGCGTGGCCCCTGTGCTGGAACGACACAACAAGGCAGCCGAGAGGCTGCCTTTTTTGTCGGCGGCAGCGGGTGGCCCAGGTCGGACAATCCGGGACAGTGCAGGTCGGGCATTGCACAATGCCATACAGACACGCCATGCATGCTGGTTCTGCGGTACGGCGCCTGGATTTGAACGTTGGAGGTGTGAACACTATGAAGCAACTGATCGGAGCAACCGCCTGCTGGCTGGCCTGTGCCGCCGTGCTGCCTGCGGCACAGGCCCAGGAGCGCATTTACCGTTGTGGCAATGAGTACACCAACAGCGCTGCCATTGCCAAGCAGCGCAACTGCCAGGTGGTGGAAGGTGGGCATGTGACCGTGGTGCACACCCGGCCCGCGCCTGCCACCCCCGCCGGGACTGGTGAGGGCAAGGCCTCCACGCCTGCGCCGGCGGGCGCCCGTGCGGTGCAGGTCGATCCCAGCCAGCAGAAAGCCCGTGACAGCGATGCCCGGGCCATCCTGCAGGCCGAGCTGGTCAAGGCCCAGGAAAAATTGAAGGCGCTCAAGGCCGAATACAACGACGGCTACCCGACCAAGTCGGCGCTGGAGTTGCGCAACGCGCAGGTTTACAACGAGCGCCTGGAGAGCTTGAAGGCCAGCATTGCCCGCCAGGAGAGCGACATTGCCGGCATCCAGCGAGAGCTGGCACGCCACTCTGGTGGCTGATTGTTTTTGAAAGTTGAGTGGTCTGTCCATGTCGCTTGCAGTTCCCCGTGATGTGCAGCGTTTTGCTGCGTTGGATTTGCTGTCTACCTTGGCGGTGGTGGTCGACCAGCAGGGTGCCGTGGTGTTTGCCAACGCCGCCCTGGAAAGCGCGATGGGCATGTCGCGGCGCATGCTTGAAGGGGTGGAGTTCGCCCAGTACCTGGCCTCGCCCTCGCTGCTGCGCACGGGCCTGCAATCCTCGGATGGGCACGGCTATGCGGCGATGAGCTTCGACACCGGCCTGCAGCGCACGGTGCAAGAGCCGCTGTTCGTGCACGTCACGCTGACACCGATCGAGCACACGGACTTGAGCCTGGTGGAGCTGTGGGTGCTGGAGCAGCAGGCCCGCCAGGACCGCGAGGAGCGCCTGGTCGAGCAGGCCCAGGCGAACAAGGAGCTGGTGCGCAATCTGGCGCACGAGATCAAGAACCCGCTGGGCGGCATTCGCGGCGCGGCCCAGTTGCTGGAGATGGAGCTGGACAGCCGTGAGCTCAAGGAATACACCCAGGTCATCATCCATGAGGCCGACCGCCTGCAAAGCCTGGTCGATCGTTTGCTGGCCCCGCACCGTCACCCGCACCAGCTGGCCGACCTGAACATCCATGAGGTGTGCGAGCGGGTGCGTTCCCTGGTCCTGCTGGAGTACCCCCAGGGCCTGAAAGTGCGCCGGGATTACGACATTTCCATCCCGGAGTTCAAGGGGGATCGTGCGCAGCTGATCCAGGCGCTGCTGAACATCGTGCAAAACGCCGCACAGGTGCTCTCAGACAAGATTGCCAGTGGCGAGGCCGAAATCGTGTTGCGCACCCGGGTGGCCCGCCAGGTGACGATTGGTCGCCAGCGCCACAGGTTGGCACTGGAATTGCATGTGATTGACAACGGACCCGGCGTACCGGACCACATCAAGGAGCGGATTTTCTATCCGCTGGTGACGGGGCGGGATGGCGGTTCGGGCTTGGGGCTGCCGTTGGCGCAGACATTCGTGCAGCGCCACCATGGCCTGATCGAGTGCGAAAGCATGCAGGGGCGCACGGATTTTCGGATCCTGATCCCGCTGCCGTGAGACCGGGTCTTTCAAGAACAAACAACGGAAGGTAAACACAGCATATGAAGCCGATCTGGATAGTAGATGACGACCCCTCGATCCGCTTCGTCTTAGAAAAGGCGTTGGCTCGCGAAAACCTGGACACCCGCAGCTTCAGCAACCCCCGCGAAGTGCTGGCCGCCTTGGCCGATCTGCCGGAAGGCGACCCCGCGCACCAGGGCCCGCGGGTCCTGGTCAGCGATATCCGCATGCCTGGCGGCTCGGGCCTGCAGCTGCTGGAGCAGGTGCATGCACAGCAGCCGGAACTGCCGGTCATCATCATGACCGCCTACTCGGACCTGGACAGTGCGGTGTCGGCCTTCCAGCGCGGCGCGTTCGAGTACCTGCCCAAGCCTTTTGATCTGCCCAAGGCGGTGGAGTTGATCCGCCGCGCGGTGGAAGAAAGCGAGCGCGAGCAGGTCGCCGAGGAGCGCCAGACGGCCATGCCCGAAATGCTGGGCCAGGCGCCGGCGATGCAGGATGTATTCCGGGCGATCGGCCGCCTCAGCCAGAGTGCCGTCACCGTGCTGATCACCGGTGAATCCGGTTCGGGCAAGGAACTGGTGGCGCGTGCCTTGCACAAGCATTCGCCCGTGGCGAATGGCCCTTTCGTGGCCATCAACACCGCCGCCATTCCCAAGGATTTGCTGGAGTCGGAGCTGTTCGGCCATGAGCGTGGCGCCTTCACCGGGGCGCAGACGCAGCGCCGAGGGCGTTTCGAGCAGGCGGAGGGCGGGACTTTGTTCCTGGACGAAATCGGGGACATGCCCTTCGATCTGCAGACCCGGCTGTTGCGCGTGCTGTCTGACGGCCAGTTCTACCGGGTTGGTGGCCATACGGCGGTCAAAAGCAATGTCCGCGTGATTGCCGCCACCCACCAGAACCTGGAGCAGCGGGTCAAGGATGGGGTGTTCCGTGAAGACTTGTTCCACCGCCTGAATGTGATCCGGCTGCGTCTGCCCTCGCTGCGCGAGCGTTCCGAGGACGTACCCATGCTGGCCAAGCATTTTTTGCAGCGCAGCGCCAAGCAGCTGGGGGTGGAGCCCAAGCGCATTTCGGAGGCCGCCTTGCAGCGTCTGGCGCAGTTCGGTTTTCCCGGCAATGTGCGCCAGCTGGAGAACATCTGCCACTGGCTGACGGTCATGGCCCCGGCCCAGCAAATTTCGGTCCAGGACCTGCCCCCGGAGGTGCTGGGTGCGCCTGCCAGCACTGCAGCGGTCGAGCCCACGGGCCTGGTGCCTTTGCAGACCGGCGCGGTGGCCGAGGTTCCGGTCGCCAGCGCCGCACAGCCGCAGGCCAGTGGGGTGGCCACTGCCGCCGCGGGGTATGCCGGGCCTGGCTGGGAAAGCCTGCTGGAGGCCGATGCCCGCAAGCTGTTGCAGGGTGACTGCAAGGAGGTCTGGGACGTGCTGAGCAAGCGCTTCGAGTCCAGTCTGATCACGACCGCCTTGGGCCTGACGCACGGCAAGCGCATGGAAGCCGCGCAGCGCCTGGGGATCGGGCGCAACACCATCACGCGCAAGATCCAGGAGTTGGGGCTGGACGGCCCCGAGCGTGGAGCGGGTGACGAGGTCTAGCCGCATCCGCTGACGGGCACCACAGCACAAGGGCATATCCGCGATATGCTCTTTTTTCATGGTGGTGGCGAGATCGGGCCGGGCAGACGGGCCCGTCCTACATCGACCGTTCGTATCAGCCGACCGTCGGATTGCGCATGGTTTCTGAGAATCAAAAGCATCGTCAAGTTGGCGTTCACTTGCTTTTGAAATCTGTCATAGCCCATGCTGCTTACTTTTCCCCGCTATCCGGCACGTAGCACGGCACTGTCCGCGGTGCAGACCGGCGTGGCACGCTATGACCCCCCTCCTGACAGCGACATTGCCGTGCTGACCCTAGATATCCACATGCGCCTGGTTTCCGAGCAGGAGGACACCTACTGGCGCGAGCACTTCTCACAGGCGCCTTATTACGTCGCCGGTCGCAGCTACGACCAGTACCGCCCGGCCTATGAACTGGGCTGGCAGACGGCGCTGCAATACCCGGATGCTGAGTTTGAAGACCTGGCCGATCGCCTGCACCGGCAGTGGGCCGTGCGCAGTGGCTCCAGTCTGCTGCCCTGGCGCGAGGTGCACCAGGCCGTGCATGCGGCCTGGCTGCATGCCAGCCAGCAAATGCGCAAGGTGCAGCAGCCGGCAGCACGCGTGGAGTGCAGCCGCGAGACCGCGGCCAGCCTGTTGCCGCTGCAGCGCGGCTGCGCCCTGCTGGCCGAGGATTTGCAACGCATGTGCACCATCCCCATGAGTGACTTCGCCCACCAGGTCATTCAACGGCACATCCTGATGCTGCGTGACTTTGCCTACACTTTGCACAGCCATGTGAAGCGTGCGTTTCACAAAGAGGACATGGGCTTGACCACGTGGCCCAGCAGGTTGCGCCGGCGCTGGATGGCGTGGCGCGACGACCTGTCGGACTGGGCGCCGGCGCAAGTGTTCGAGGTCTGTGAGCTGCGCGAACGCACCCTGCTGTCCAGCTACCAGCGGGCGCTGCGCAAAACGCTGCCCGTCGAGGTCCGGGAGCTGTTGCAAATGCAGTCCAAACGCTTGCGCGTGCACATGGAAAAGCTCAGCTGGGTGCGCCACAACTGGAATCTCGAATAAGGCACTGCGCCGCTGCAGGTCACATAAGGGTGTCCCATATCAGCCAAACGCCTATGTCGCCATCCGCCAAGGTGATGGCTCGAGGATGCGCCAAATTCTCACAGCATGCCCTGTGACGCCCGCAGAACAATCAATTCCAGGCGATGGCGACCAGCGCCATATCCAAAGCATGGTTGCAAAGGGGGCTTGTATGACAATGCACTACACCGGGGCCTTGTTGGGACGCGAGGCAGTGATTCAATTCCCGGAAAGCACGGCACAGGTTCGATATTCTGTGCGTGGAGACTTGCACTGGTGTGTCACGGACAAGAACGGCAATGTGACCCAGGGCAATGAGCGACTGAGCTATCTCCAGCTGTCAGACACGCTGCATTTCCTGAACTGGATCGAAAAGACGGGCTTCACGGTGAGCCAGGTGATCGATACCGAAAACGGCACCGTGAAAGCCTTCTGGTCGTACGCCGACGAATTCAGTGAACGTGGGCACCGTGCCTCCATGTTTGTGGATGGCACCTTCCATTTCGTCTGAGGACGATGGGGCGGTTGACCGATTTGTGGAATCTACTTAATTTTTGAGCAGGTTGTAAAATCTGTTTTGATTCAAAAGCTTGGCGGCTTTTCCCGTGGGTTGTCCACAGCTGGGCCCACAGATGCTGGGTACAAATGGCGGTGGCCGGTAGGCCATCAAAAAAGCCCTTGGAGGTGATCCAAGGGCTTTTTGCATGGTGCCTGCGCCGGAGCGCGGCTGTGTCAGCGCACGCGTTCGCTTTCCACCGTCATGTCCAGCACGAACAGGTACTTGGAGGCATCGGCAGGCACTGGCGAGCGGGTGTAGCGCTTGAGGCGCAGCACATTGCGCACGCCGTCCTGGTGGGTATAGCCTTCGATCGCGCCGTAGAACGCCTCCCAGGCGCCGTGGCCTTGCTTGATGCCCTGGGCGTCGTAGGTCACTTCGCGCACCTGCAGGCATTTGGCGTTCGGCATCAGGGGGTGGCTGCAGGCCATTTGCTGGGGGGCTACCTCGAGGAAAATGCGCTCGCTGGCGTCGTACAGCCTTTCGTAGGTGGGGCTGCCCGTGAGTTGCCAGCGCGCGCCATTGTCAAACTGCAGCTCCAGCACCGGGGCGTTGGCATTGCCGACGATTTTCCAGGTCCGGGCCTGGGGCAGCCATTGCCCCACCTTGCGCTCCAGGGCCATCAGGTTGGCGTTGGGGCAGGCCATCAGGGTGCTGGCCAGGCGCTCGAACTGGATGTTGGTGCCTTTGAGGGTATAGCGCCCATCCATGCGGTTGCACAGGTTCTCCACGCTGACCGTCTGCGCATCGACAAAGCGCAGGCCGACGGTGGGGGCCGGTCCCTGGGGCGTGCCGGGCATTTGCCATTGCGGGTCCACCGTCCCTTGCGCGTTCAAGGCTTTATGCAGTTGCCATTCATGGGATTGCAGACTGACCGAAGATGGGGTGGCCGGTGTCGTGGCCTGCGGGGCCGAGGTGCAGGCGGCCAGGGTCATGGCGGCCAGCACGCTGGCGGCAGTGAAGCTTGTACGGTTCAGCATGGGTGTTCTTCGCATCAAAATGGACAACGCCCCTTTGGGGGCGTATGCAAACCCCAAGTATCTTGGCGGTGTGGGGGCGCTTGTGTGAGACAAGCTCTGAAATCGTATGCCGGTGTATCAAGCCGTTCATGACAGCTGTGCATGCCCGGCGTGAGAATGGCAGGAGCTATAAAATAGTGAGCGATGAGGCTGAGCTGCAGTGCCCGCCCGTCGATTGTTCAGAAAGTTGGATCTTGGGTATTGTGGAAACGTTCATGTCCAGATTGTTGCGAGACCGTTGGGCCAAGGCCGCCGTGCGTGGCGGCACCGCAGTGGCGGTAGCCCTGTTGGTGACAGCGTGTGGTGGCTTGGGGCGCTCGCCCGTGCCCGAGGCCATGCCCAAGGTGCAGGAAAAGTTCGGCTCGGCCGCGACCTATTCGCGCCTGTTTGATGCGACGCCGGCGCAGACCTGCGAGGCGGCGCGGCGTGCCCTGCTCAGCCAGGGCTACATCGTGAACAAGGCCGACCAGGAAAAGGTCGAGGGGCAAAAGAGCTTCCAGCCCCAGCCGGATCGCCATGTGCAGATGAACATCCGTGTCACCTGCGTGCCCGAGAGCAGCGACGGCCAGCTCAGCATGGGTTTTGTGAGTGCGCTGCAGGACAGCTTTGCGCTGAAGATGGCCAGCAACTCGGCCAGCTTGGGCGTCAGCATGCTGGGTTCGGTGTCGGTGCCCGTGGCAGCCGGACACGACTCCATGATCAAGATCGGCAGCGAGACCGTGACCAGCGACCAGTTCTACGACAGCTTCTTCGACCTGATGCGTCGCTACCTGCTGGTCGATGTGCCAGCGGAGCCCGTGGCCCATAGCAAGCGCTGAGCCGCGTCGTAGGCAGGGCTTTTCAATTGATAGCAGTCAGTGCTTGATAGGCAAGCGCTGATGGGCTATTCGGCCAGGAACAACGCGGGGTCCACCATGCTGCGGTTGAGCATGACCCCCCAGTGCAGGTGGGGGCCGGTCACGCGGCCGGTGGCGCCCACCTGGCAAAACGCCTGGCCGGTGCGCAGCGCATCGCCCACCTGGCACTGCACCCTGGACAGGTGGCAGTACATGGTCAGCAGCCCGCCGCCATGGTCCAGCCAGACGGTGCCACCGTTGAAGAAGTAGTCCCCCACATCCACCACCTTGCCCGGCAGCGGCGCCACGATGGGCGTGCCGGTGGCGGCGGCAATGTCCATGCCGCTGTGCGGATTGCGCGGCTGGCCGTTGAAGACGCGGCGCAGGCCGAAGCTGCTGGAGCGGCGCCCGGGGCAGGGCTGACGCATCTGCAGGTCCCCCGTCTGCGGTGCCGGGCTGCTGAACAGGGCCATGATGGTCTGCTGGTGCGCACGTTCGCGCTCGTGGCGTGCCAGGTCCTGGGGTGAGAGGTCGACGGTCTTGGGCGAGACCTTCAACTGCTGCTCGGTGTAGCGCTTGTCGCGCACGGCATAGTCCACGGACTGGGTGCCGTCGTCGCTGTGCACGGTGACCGTGTGCACGCCCAGCTTGGCCGACAGCGGAATGCCGACCAGGGCCGTCCACTCGATCATGTCGCCCACCACCAGCACCGGCATGCCTTCCGACGTGGTGACCTGCGGTCGAAAGGACGAAGGGCCCAGCGACAGGCGGGCCACGCCGCCCGGGACGCGGCTGTCCAGGGGGAACCAGGGGGTGTCGGCCGGGGTTGCGGCCCAGGCGGGCAGGGCGGCGCACAGGCCCAGTTGGCCCAGTGCGGCCAGGTAGTCGCGTCGTTGCATGAGAGATTCCGAAACTGCGGTTCGCATCGCTGCATTGTCGCGTGCCTGCGCTGGGGCGCGGGGCAAAGCCGTGCACGGCCGCGACAGCGGGGTGATGGGGGCGGCCTGCCGAGTCCTTGACGTGGCGCAGAAAACGCAGCCGGCAGCGCGGGGACACTTGCGGGTTCTGACCAGGTCCGCGCCTCTGGGGCGAACGGCTGGTTGATGGAAGGTAGTTATCTCATGCAAGCTTTTCGCATCGTAGTCATCGGCGCTGGTGACACTGGCACCCCGCTGCTGCAGCAATTGTTCAATGCACCGTTCGTGCAGGTGCTGGGCGTGGCCGATCTGAACCTGGAGCTGCCCGGCATCACGCTGGCCCGCCAGCACCAGGTGCCCGTGACCGACAACTTCATGGAACTGGTGAGCCTGGGCTCCCAGGTGGACATCATCATCGACGTGACCGGTGCCACCAAGGTGCGCGAGCAGCTGCGCCAGTACATGGTGGATTCGCGCAATGCCCACACGGTCATCATGCACGAGCAGATTGCACTGCTGATGATGTCCCTGTCGGCCGGCAAGCTGGTGGACAGCAAGCACGGTCTGCAGCAATATGCCTAAAAGCATAGCTGTTGGCGCTTGCTGGATAAGCGCTGAAGGCCATTTTGGTTCGTAAGCACGCGGCCGAGGCTGCCCCCGGGGCAGCCTTTTTCATGGCTGTGGCATTTTGGGTGCGGGGGCTTGCTGGCACGGCGGCTTCTTTGGAAGATGGCGGCATTCCAGAACCAGACACAGAGAGGGAATGACATGGACGCTGCGGTGACCGAGGCCGCCCCTGCACAGTCGGGGGCACCACTGGCGCAAGCCATCGTGCGCAATGTCGAGCAGGTGCTGCAAGGCAAGCACCAGCAGGTGGAATGGGCGCTGGCGGCCATGGTGGCCAGCGGCCACGTGCTGTTGGAGGATGTGCCGGGTCTGGGCAAGACCATGCTGGCACGGGCCCTGGCCACCTCGGTGGGGCTGTCGTTCAAGCGCATCCAGTTCACGGCCGACCTGATGCCCTCGGACATCGTGGGCGGTCCGGTCTACAACCCCAAGGACGGCAGCTTTGCGCTGCGCCCCGGCCCCGTGTTTGCCCACATCGTGCTGGCCGACGAGGTGAACCGCGCCAACCCGCGCGCCCAGTCGGCCCTGCTGGAATGCATGGAGGAGGGGCAGGTGACGCTCGATGGCCACAGCCTGCCGCTGCCCCAGCCGTTTGTGGTGCTGGCCACGCAAAACCCCATGGACATGGCCGGCACCTTCCCCTTGCCCGAGGCGCAGATGGACCGCTTTCTGATCCGCCTGTCGCTGGGCTACCCGGACTTTGCGACCGAAGCCGGGCTGATCCAGAGCCAGCAGTTCGCCCACCCCATTCAGCGCCTGCAACCGGTGTGCACGCCGGCACAGTTTGCGGACCTGGCCGAGGGCGCCCGCGCCGTCATCGTGACGCCGGAGATGGCCCAGTTCATGGCCCAGATCGTGGCGGCCACGCGCACGCACCCGATGCTGCGTTTCGGCGCCAGCCCGCGCGGCACGCTGGGCTTGGCACGCATGGCCCGCGCCCTGAGCCATGTGCGCGGACAGCGCTACGTGGAGCCCGCGGTGGTGCGCGAGGTGGCACCGGCCGTGCTGGCCCACCGCATCGTGCTGGCCCAGCCGCATGTGCAGGCACACCCCGTGCAGGCCACGGAAAACGTGGTGCGCGAGATCCTGGCCCTGCAACGCACACCGCGCTGACGGCACGCCGCCATGGAACGCTGGCTGTCCAAGTCGCGCGTGTTGCTGGGGCTGTGCGCCCTGATGCTGATTGCGGCCTTTAACCGCCGGGACCCCATGGCCTACGGCGTGTTCCTGTTCCTGGCGGTGACCTGCACGCTGGGCTATCTGCTGCCCTGGCTGTCCCTGCGCGGCATGCAGCTGCGCTGGCTGGGGCAGGAGACGCCACAAGTGACCGAGGGCCAGGCCTATCCGCTGCACCTGGTGCTGGAGCGCCGTGCGCGCTGGCCAGCCTTCCTGGTCGAGATCGAGGCCGAGTGGGTCTGGGCCTCGCAACGCCTGGTCATGCGCCATACCGTGGCGCTGGTGCGCAGGGGGCGGTCGGTGGCGTTGGAGCAACTGTGCACCTTTCCGTGCCGGGGGGTGTACCGGCTGCAGTCGGTGCGCCTGGCCAGCGGTTTCCCGCTGGGCTTGCTGCGCGCGCAACTGCAGATGCCCACACCCGAGCTGGCGGTGCAGGTGCTGCCGCAGCCCAGCCCGTTTGTCTGGCCCCTGCCCTGGACCGTGACGGCCGACCCGCAGGGCGAGCGCTCGACACGCCACCTGGGGCCGTCCATGGAGCTGGGCCTGCTGCGCGCCTACCAGGATGGGGAGCCTCTGGGGCGCGTGAGCTGGCGCGCTTCGGCGCGTGCGGGGCAACTGGTGATCCAGCACTTTCAGCAAACCGGCAGCCTGCGCCTGCATGTGCTGGTGGCTGTGCCCGATGCACAGGCGTGCGGCCAGCCGGACAGCGATGGTGAGCAGACCATCCGCCTGGCCGCCGGCATCGTCGCCGCGGCGCAGGCCCACCATGTGCAACTGCGCCTGCACCTGCCGCCACATGCCGAGGCCCTGACCGATCCCGCGGCGGCCCTGCTGGCGCTGGCCGCCGCCCCGGCGGTGCCCG
>NZ_JAZHFR010000260.1:0-292 GCF_036541385.1 Comamonas sp. GCA5
CAACCTGGGCCGAGTGCAAAGTGTGCTGTGCGACAGCGGCTACACCGGCAAGCCTTTTGAGCAGGGTGTGCAGGAGATTGTGGGCGAGCACGTGACGGTGCAGATCGCCAAGAGGAGTGAGCTGCACACCTTCAAGGTCATGCCCAAGCGCTGGATCGTCGAGCGCAGCTTTGCGTGGCTGGACAAGAACAGGAGGCTATGGAAGAACTGCGAGCGGCTCTTGAACACCAGCCTGCAGTTCGTCCACTTGGCTTTCCTGGCCCTACTGCTCAGGAGATCGTAAACACGTTCT
>NZ_JAZHFR010000261.1:0-283 GCF_036541385.1 Comamonas sp. GCA5
TTGCCGTTACCAGGGAACGCCTCCTGAGGCTGCTGCCTCAGCTCACGCACCCACTTGCGCAGCACGTTCTCGTGAACGTCCAAGTCTTTGGCTGCCTGGGCCACAGACACGCCACGCTCAATGAATCGCACCGGCTTCCGTGGAGGCTCAACTCCTGAGAGGAGAGGGTGTGCAAAATTTTGTGTAAACGGCCAATCAACAGCCGGCGCAAGCCGGCCTGTCCGTAAACACTATGAACACCAAGAAACACGACGTACCCGAAGAACTGCTGTCTGGCCTGCTG
>NZ_JAZHFR010000262.1:0-279 GCF_036541385.1 Comamonas sp. GCA5
TGGCATTCCTGCACCAAACGTACGGCACGTTCACGTACCTCTGGGCTAAAACGAGCAGCTTTAGTGTTCATGACTCAATCCTCTCAGGAGTTGAGCCTCCACGGAAGCCGGTGTGATTCAGTCGATGCACGCACAGCATGCCCTGCTGGTCGATGGATAGAAGTGGTCCCGGTCGTTTGAACAATTGAGTCCAGTTGCTAAGCGAGATCACCGGGGTTATGCCGCCTGCATTTGTGCAAACGGCAATGCTGCAAAGTACGCTTCATCAGGGGTAGCTTG
>NZ_JAZHFR010000263.1:0-279 GCF_036541385.1 Comamonas sp. GCA5
CTGGCTAGACAAGAATCGGCGGCTGTGGAAGAACTGCGAGCGGCTGCTCAACACCAGCTTGCAGTTCGTCCACTTGGCTTTCCTGGTTCTGCTGCTCAGGAGATCTTGAACACGTTCTTAGCCCTTAGCCCTTAGCCCTTAGCCCTTAGCCCTTAGCCCTTAGAACGTGTTTACGATCCTTCTATGACTCGACAATAGCCGAGTGAAGAGAAAGCCCTACGCCAGCGACGTCAGCAGAGAGAAGTTTGCGCAGATCGAGCCGCTGCTGCGCAGCGTGCG
>NZ_JAZHFR010000264.1:0-265 GCF_036541385.1 Comamonas sp. GCA5
AGCTATCGCCATACAGAGAAGATTGCCAAGTACATCGGGAAGTACATCACCAAGGATCTGATTTCTGACTTCAATAAGAAACGTTATTGGCAGTCCAGTGGTATCAGTGTGGCTGAGACTCAGGTTTTTGGCTCTCTGAGCGCGTGTCGATGCCTGATGCCTTGAGGGAAGGGCTGGGCATGTTCGGTTTGTGGGATTCTGGGGCTGATGTTCCGTTGCAAACTCCGTGGCTTTGTCGTGAGGGTAGGGTCGCTTGGCTGGCTAT
>NZ_JAZHFR010000265.1:0-264 GCF_036541385.1 Comamonas sp. GCA5
AGCTATCGCCATACAGAGAAGATTGCCAAGTACATCGGGAAGTACATCACCAAGGATCTGATTTCTGACTTCAATAAGAAACGTTATTGGCAGTCCAGTGGTATCAGTGTGGCTGAGACTCGAGGTTTTTTGGCTCTCTGCGCTGTCGATGCCTGATGCCTTGAGGGAAGGGCTGGGCATGTTCGGTTTGTGGGATTCTGGGGCTGATGTTCCGTTGCAAACTCCGTGGCTTTGTCGTGAGGGTAGGGTCGCTTGGCTGGCTAT
>NZ_JAZHFR010000266.1:0-251 GCF_036541385.1 Comamonas sp. GCA5
CGACACTGGGTCTATCTCAAGATGGGATTGCCGGACGCTTACATTGAAGTAACAACACTTGCCATCAATAAGCTGCCAACGCCGGTCCACAGCCTGTGTTTGATGCATCTCATCCCAAAAACAAACCCCACTGCCTCGTTGGAGGTCAGGGGGTTTGTCGCTGTAAGAGCCTGGCGATGACCTACTTTCACACGGGAATCCGCACTATCATCGGCGCAAAGTCGTTTCACTGTCCTGTTCGGGATGGGAAG
>NZ_JAZHFR010000267.1:0-249 GCF_036541385.1 Comamonas sp. GCA5
CTCACTCCTCTTGGCGATCTGCACCGTCACGTGCTCGCCCACAATCTCCTGCACACCCTGCTCAAAAGGCTTGCCGGTGTAGCCGCTGTCGCACAGCACACTTTGCACTCGGCCCAGGTTGTGAATCGCACCGGCTTCCGTGGAGGCTCAACTCCTGAGAGGATTGAGTCATGAACACTAAAGCTGCTCGTTTTAGCCCAGAGGTACGTGAACGTGCCGTACGTTTGGTGCAGGAATGCCAAGCGGATT
>NZ_JAZHFR010000268.1:0-243 GCF_036541385.1 Comamonas sp. GCA5
GGCTTTATGGGATTAGCTCCCCCTCGCGGGTTGGCAACCCTTTGTACCAGCCATTGTATGACGTGTGTAGCCCCACCTATAAGGGCCATGAGGACTTGACGTCATCCCCACCTTCCTCCGGCTTGTCACCGGCAGTCCCATTAGAGTGCCCTTTCGTAGCAACTAATGGCAAGGGTTGCGCTCGTTGCGGGACTTAACCCAACATCTCACGACACGAGCTGACGACAGCCATGCAGCACCTGT
>NZ_JAZHFR010000269.1:0-242 GCF_036541385.1 Comamonas sp. GCA5
AGACCAGCAGCAGACAAGCTCGCTTGTTGCATTGTGAGTCGCACGACATCACGAGATTTGAATGGAGTCCTGCTGCGCGGTTTGTTTCTTGGGGCGCACACCAAAGTGCAAAACCTCGTCTTGGGCTGCTGCCGGTCTCGTTGACACCGACCTAAGCTTCTTGAGCTTGCTCGAACTGTACGGGACTGAGATATCCGAGCGTCGAATGCCGACGCGTCGGGTTGTAGAAGCACTCGATGTAA